>CAXTRP010000430.1:0-3001 GCA_964246615.1 uncultured Caulobacteraceae bacterium
GCGCGCCGGTCGCGCTGAACGTCGTGTGCTTCCGGCTGCGCGGCGGCGACGACCGCCTGCAGGCCGACCTCGCGGCGGACGTGCAGGAGTCCGGCGACGCGGTGCCGTCGACCACGCGGGTCGGCGGGCGCACGGTGATCCGGGCGTGCGTCGTCAACCACCGCACGCGCGATGGCGACGCGGACCGGATGGTGGACGCGGTGCTCAGGGCGGCGGACGCAAGGCAGGCGTAGGGGCGGCGGGAAGCAAGCAAGGCTGGGCTCTGCCTCATCCGCCAAAGGCTGCGCCCTTGGAACGCATCCCTTGAGCAAGGCCGGTCCAGGAACGAGGCTGGCCAAGGATTCCGATGGCCGGCCTGGGCCATTGGCAGGATCAGACGAGGGGCTCGTTCCTCGCGGGTCCGGGCAGGGCCCAGGCTTGCCTGCCGGGCAAGCTACGGCATCCGACCGCCCGACGTGCTATTGTCTCGCTATCCTACCTCCGGCTCGGAGCCGCCCCATGCCCGACGACATCACCACACGCTGGACCGTCTCGGTGTCGCGCGACACCGACGCCGCCGTGCGCAGCACCCTCGCCCGACGCGGCATGAAGAAGGGCGACCTGTCCAGGTTCATCGAGGACGCGGTCAGATGGCGCATGCTCGACCAGAGCCTGGCCGAGGCACGCGCCGGCTTCGCCGACCTGCCTCCCGAGGCCGTCGAGGCACTCGCCGACGAGGCCGTGGCCTCGGTGCGGCAGGCCTGCCGGATGCCGCCGAAAGCCCGCTGACGGGTGCGGCTGGTCATCGACACCAACGTCCTGATCAGCGCCCTGCTCTCCTCCACCTCGCTGCCGGCGCAACTCGTCGTGCTGTGGCGCGCGGGACGGTTCGACCTGCTGACCGCCGCCGCGCAGCTCGACGAGCTGATGCGCGTGACCCGCTACCCAAAAATCCGCGAGCGCCTCGCGCCGGCCCTCGCCGGTCGCCTGGTCAACGACCTGCGCGCGCTGGCCGTCACGATCGACAGGCTGCCCGTCGTCGTCGTCTCGCCCGACCCGGACGACAACTACCTTCTGGCCCTCGCCGAAGCGGGCGCGGCCGACTTCCTGGTCTCGGGCGACAAGCGCGACCTGCTCGGCATCGCGGTCCACAAGGGCACGAGGATCGTCACCATACGCGATTTCCTCGCGCTGCATGGAACGCAGCGATGAGCGGCGCCGGCTCCTCGCTCATGCTTGCCGTGCCACGCGAAGAAGACGAGGGTTCGGGTTGCAAACTTCAACCCCAGGTTGGTTACGGTGTCCCACGCCATGCCGCACGACAGGAACTCGATCAAGCCCGGCGAACGCAGGGCAAACGAGGGCAAGGCATGGTCCCGCGACGAGGAGCGGAAACTTCACGGAGGGTTTCGGAGGCTGAGGGACATCAACGAACTCTCGCTCCAACATGCCCGGACCAGCGGCGCCATAAGGTCTCGCCTCAAGGTGCTGGGCCTGCTGGACGCCACGGGAAAGATCATCATTCCCAAGCCAGCCTTCATTCAATCAAGAACAGGATTAACTAAAAATGAGGTAGACAACATTAGTGAAATCCATGTCCTGACAGAGCACTGTGATGACGCACAGCTTATGGAGCTTTTCTACAGATTGTCCATGAAGCAACGTAGATTTGTCCTGGACTTTGTTCGCTGGCTGGTGGCGCGTATCGACAGGGACTAACAGGCACAGCACACGGTCAAAACGCTTACCAGCCACCGAGCCTGTCTGCCGCCAGACTGAATATCTGAACGATCTGCCCGACCGCACGATTTCGCCGCCGTCAGAATGTCACGGCAGCCATGACCAGCGTGCGGTCACGACCGCTCGGCATCGTTGCGCTTGCATCCTGATACACGGGTCTCGCGTCAGTGAAACCCAAGCCCCCGTTTCAAGGGCGTGACCCGATCGCGTCCGCTTCCCGCCCCGCCAACCAAGCCCCCTCATGGCACCCAGCCCGCCGCTCCCACCTCGTCCAGCCGCGTTCGCACCCGCACCCGCATCTCCTCCCACATCGCCGGCGTCAGGGACCAGAACCGCGCCAGATCCTTCGCCATGCGAACCTCCACCAGCGCCGCCAGCGCCGGCATCGCCGCGAGATCGCCCGCCGACAGCCCCCGCTCGCCGCGATAGCCTTCCAGCAAGGCCGCCCACAGCCCCGCCGCATCCGGTTCGCGCCGCAGCCACACCGCCATCGTCGCCAGGTCCAGCGCCAGCGGCCCCACGGCGCAGTCCTCGAAGTCGAAGAACGTCACCTGCTCTCCTTCCAGCCGCGCGTTCCCCAGCCAGGCATCGCCGTGACACAGCCCGACCTCGGGCCGCGCCGCCGCCAGCACCTCCCGCAGCCCCGGCCCCGCCCGTTCCACGTCCGCGGCGAGCGCCTCCACCCCCGCCCGACGCAGCCACCGGGCCGCCTCCGCGCAGGCTGCCCCCGCCTCGACCCCGCGCCCTGGCACGACCCGTGCCCCCGCCAGCGCCTCGTGCAGCGCCGCCAGCGCCCGCCCGAACCGCGCCACGTCGTCGGCGCGCAACAGCATCTCCCGCCCCGGCGCGTGCCCGAACAGGCAGGCGTGCCGCATCGCCCCGCCCCAGGGCAGCCGGGTCCGCAGCCGCCCGCCCCGCCCCGCCAGAGGCCACACGACGCCCACCTCCGGTCTGCCCGCCAGGGCGCGCACCACCCCCAGCTCGAAATCCAGCCCCGCCGCGGTCGTGCCGGGATGCCGGCACAGCCTGAGCCAGCATGACCGCTCGCTCCCCGCCCGCGCCTCCACGAGCCGCAGCGTCACGTTCGCCGCGCGCCGCGCCTCCGCGACCCGCACGAACCGCCGACCCCAGAAGCGGGACGCGGGAGCAAGCACCCGTAGCTCCATCGCCGTCTCCTGATTGTCAGGGCGCCGGAAGGCAAGGCTGGGCTCCGCCCAGACCCGCCAGAAGCGAAGCCGCCCCTGGACCCGGCTTTACTTCAGGAAGGCGGTCCAGGGGGCCT
>CAXTRP010000431.1:0-2964 GCA_964246615.1 uncultured Caulobacteraceae bacterium
AACGCCCGGCTGATGGACTCCGGCTCCGCCTCCGGAATCCAGGTCGGCGATCCTGCGGTGAGCGAACATGGGGTGGTCGGCCGGGTGGTGGGGGTGAGCCGGGGCGTCAGCCGGCTGCTGATGCTCACCGACGTGGACAGCCGCACCCCGGTGCTGGTGGATCGCAGCAACGGCCGAGCGATCCTGACCGGCGACGGTAGCAACTATCCCCAGCTGGAGTACGTGCGGGGGCGCGACCCGGTGCGGGTGGGCGACACGGTGCTGACGTCCGGCGACGGTGGCGTCTTCCCCCGGGGCCTACCCGTGGGCGTCGCGGTGAAGGACCTGAAGGGCAGCTGGCGGGTGCGGCTCTACTCCGACCAGACGCCCATCGACTTCGTGCGGGTGCTCCTGTTCCAGGCCTTCAGCCAGAGCGCCGACGCCCGCACGCTGTCCGGCGGCGAAGCCACGCCCCCGCCCCTGACGCCCGGCGAGACCGCCGACCGCGAGGCGGCGCTCCAGCGCGCCGCGCCGCCAAAGCCCAACCCTCCGCCACCTTCGCCCGTCCCTGCGCGGGCGCCGTCCGGGTCGTCCGCCCCAGCCCGCGCGGGCGTCAAACCTTCGCCGCGTCCCCGTCACCCACCCGCCCAGCCCTTGGGTGGCATCGGCGCGAGCCCGGCGGCGGCCAATGCTGCAGCGCCGCCGGGGTGAGCCGCCAGCCCTCCCAGACGCTGCAACCCCTGACCTGGATCGGCGCTCCCCTGGCGGCCTGTCTTCTGGCCACCCTGCTCCTCGCCACACCCTTGAGGATGTTCGGTTTGCGTCTGCCAGAGCCGGTGTTTCCTCTCGTACTGGCGTTCGCCTGGCCCGTGATCCGCCCCTCCCTGCTCGGGCCTTTCGCCCTGCTGAGCGCCGGCCTGTGCCTGGATCTGCTCTGGGGCGCGCCGCTGGGGCTCTGGGGTTTGAGCCTGCTGATCGCCTATGCGGGCGCGCAGGTGGCGCGGAGCCTGATGACGGGTCGCAGCGCGCCGGTGCTTGCGGTATGGTATCTGGCCTTGACCGCGCTGGCGTTCCTCGCCGCCTATACGTTCGTGACCCTTCGCGCCCACGTGACGCCCAATGTGATCGGTGCGCTATTCCAGTTCGCCGCGACGCTCGCCCTGTTCCCGTTCGCCCGCTACCTGATCGACCGTTTCGAGGACGCCGACATCCGCTTCCGCTGACCCGTCGCCTTCAAACGGCCTGCCTGAGAGTGTCGAGTGCCGCCTGCGTGAGCCACGAACCCCACATCTACTTCGACGAGGTCAACGAGCGGCAGGGCATGTTCCATCGCCGCTCGCTGCTGCTCGGCGGCTTCGCAGGCCTGGGACTGACGGCGCTGGGCCTGCGGCTGTCGCAGCTGCAGGTGGCCGATGCCGCGCGCTATCAGACACTGTCGGCCTCAAACCAGTTCAACTTCCGCCTGGTGCCCCCGCCGCGTGGACTGATCCTAGACCGCAACGGGATCGAGATCGCCTCCAACCGACCTGAGTTCCGTATCCTGCTGCAGCGCGACGTGGTGGAGGACGTGGACGCGACCATCGACAAGGTGGCCGAGCTGATCCCGATCCCACCCGCCAAGCGCCGCCAGATCGCCCGCGACATCGCCGACACGCCCCACGCCTCTCCTGTAGCCATCGCCACCGACCTCACCTGGGACGAGTTCAGCCGGGTCAACGTACGCGCCCCGGAACTGCCCGGCGTGACCGCCGAAATGGGCGAAGCGCGCTTCTACCCCTACGCCGGAGCCTTCTCGCACGTGATCGGCTACGTCTCCCGCGTCTCGGCGGACGACCTGAAGGCGGAGGGCGACAACCCATCGCCGCTGCTGCTCCATCCCGGCTTCCGCATCGGCAAGCAGGGCGTGGAGAAGGCGCTGGACCTGCCGCTCCGCGGTCGGGCCGGCGGGCGCAAGGTGGAGGTGGACAGCGTCGGCAGGGTGATCCGCGAGGACCCCGACGGCGACATTCGCGCCCAGCCCGGCGATGTGGTGAAGCTGACGCTCGACGCCGACATCCAGAACCGCGCACTGCAAGTGTTCGGCGAGGACTCAGGCGCTGCGGTGATGATGGACTGTCGCTCCGGCGATGTCCTCTGCATGGTCAGCGCCCCCAGCTTCGACGCCAACGCCTTCGTCAAGGGCGTCGATGGCAAGACCTACGGGGAACTCGCCGCATACGAACGCAAGCCGCTTTTCAACAAGGCGCTGACGGCCACCTACGCCCCAGGCTCAACCTTCAAGACCGTGGTGACCCTGGCCGCACTTGAGCACGGTTACAGCCCCAACACCGTCCACGTCTGCAACAAGGCGTGGTTCTGGGGCGGCCGCACCTGGCACTGTGACGAGGCGCACGGCGCGTTGAACCTGCGCGAGGCGGTGAAGCATTCCTGCGACATCTACTTCTTCCAATGCGCCCTGGCGCTCGGGCCAGACCGCATGGCGGCCGTGGCGCGCAAGTTCGGGCTCGGCGAGATCTACGACATCGGCATACCGGGCCAGAAACCGGGCATCGTGCCGGATACGGCGTGGAAGCGGGCGCACGTAAAGCGCGATCCGGCCTGGCATCCGGGCGACACGCCCTCGATGGGCATCGGTCAGGGCTACAACTCGGTGAACGCGCTGCAGCTCTGCACCATGGCGTCGCGCATCGCCAACGGCGGCAAGGCCGTCAGCCCAAGGCTGATCCACGCCATAGGCGACCAGGCGCAGGCGGAAGACGCCCCTAGCCAGATCGACGTCGACCCCGCCCACGTCGCCTTCGTGCAGTCGGCCATGACCGGCGTCTGCAACGAGCCCGGCGGCACCGCCTACAACAGCGGAGCGGGAAAGCTGAACCTCGGCCCCATCCTGATGGGCGGCAAAACGGGCACCGCCCAGTTCCACAACTACGCCGCAGGCAGCCATGGGGTGCACGGCACCCACGGCGCCTATGAGCTGCGCGACCA
>CAXTRP010000432.1:0-1177 GCA_964246615.1 uncultured Caulobacteraceae bacterium
ATACAACCACCACGACGTCATCGGCTACGATGTGCTGTTCCGAGCGGTGGACGGCCGGCTGGTCAAGACACGCTTCGAGGACGACGACTTCAACGTCTATCCCTTCCACAACGCCACGACCTATCCCGGCGTCGGCGACCGCTTCACGGTCCGCTACCTGCCGCACCACCCGTCCCGCTTCGTCATCGTAGGCGATGATGCGAGCCCCTGGGCCCAGGGCCTGCGCT
Organism: uncultured Caulobacteraceae bacterium; assembly: GCA_964246615.1. Lineage (GTDB taxonomy): Bacteria > Pseudomonadota > Alphaproteobacteria > Caulobacterales > Caulobacteraceae > CAHJWH01. Next base: position 228 of record CAXTRP010000432.1, read on the forward strand.
GCTCGGCGCAGGCCGGGAAGGTTGATGAGGCGTCGCGCCTGCACGATTATGCGCCCGATGACGCCGGCCTCGCACGCGAACTCAATGCGGCGCGACAGAGCGCATCCGCCGCGGGCTGCTGACACGCTGGAACGGCTGTGCGCCCGTTGCCGACGTTAGCGCTCGTCCGGTATTCAAGCCGTTCAGATGCGTCGCTAGAGAGGTAGTTGCTCGGCCGTCACGGTCGAGGATGGCCGCGCTCGAAGAAGGCATGTTCGCCGAGTTTCGGGACTGGAGTGACCACTGCGGGCGAACGGCTGCCAAAGCTACCCTGCTCCTCGCAAGGATACTACGTCGTCGCCAGCCGCGTCCGACCGGTCGCTGGGCACATCGACGAGATGCCGATCAAGATCGACGGCGAGAAGCGCTGGGTGTAGCAAGCGGTGGATGACGAGGGCATCCAAGCATTCGGTCGCCTCCCCCCTTTGTTAGGGTGCTTGATGCTGTTTTGCGGCATGAGCAGCGATGCCCGACGATTACCTGGAACCGCTTGTTCACCGATTACAGAGTGTCGCCGCCATCGGGCCGGATGAGGCGCGATGCCTAACAGCGCTCCCATCTGAAATCCTGACGCTAGAGAAGGGGGAGGCGCTGTACGCGCCTGGCGCCGCGGACCTAGCTTGCTACGTCCTGCTCGACGGCTGCATTGCCCGCTACAAGATGCGCGACGACAACAGCAGGAGCATCGTAGCTTTCGAGTTGCCGGGCGACATCGTCAATCTTGAGAGCCTCTTGCTCGGCTGGGCTGATTGTGGAGCCAAGGCTGGCGGCCCATCCAAGGTCGCCGTGATCAAGCGGGAGGCCGTGAGCCGCGCTTTGAGATCGAGCCGCGGTCTGGAGGTCGCCCTCTGGCGCTCCGCATACGTCAAGGCCGCGGCGTTGGAGGAGTGGCTGCTCAACATTGGCCGGCG
>CAXTRP010000432.1:1187-2962 GCA_964246615.1 uncultured Caulobacteraceae bacterium
CGCTCGCCCACAGGAAGGTTGGCGCACCTCTTCTGCGAACTCCACGCCCGCCTCGTCTCGGTGGGCTCGACGGAGGAGAAGGCGTCCAAGCTCCACGCCTCGAACGGCGACCTGGCTGACGCGATGGGTCTTCAGCGGGTGATCGTCACCCGCTCTCTGAACGAGCTTGCGTCTCAGAACCTGATCACGATGACGGACGGCCTGATCATCATCAAGGACGTGGCCGGCCTTGCGAGGGTGGGCGACTTTCGATCGAGCTATCTTCACCTGACGTGATGCATCCGATGCGCGTCGAGCTGCAGCCGGTTAGAATCGCGTTGCCGGAAGAAGGCGGCGGCCGGCTTGTGTTCATCGATGAGTGGTTGGTGGCGGTTCTGGTTCGGCTCTCTGCCGACCACGGTCCGCTCGCAGGCCACTGGTACTTGGAGACCGGCTATGGCCGCTTCGGCGAGGGCCAAGCAGTCACTTTCAGCGATGAGACATCCGCCATCGACTGGTTCAAAAGCACCGCGGCCGATGGCCGTTTCTACGACCTCTGGTGAGCCGAGAGGATCGAAGGCGCTCGGCTCGAACGCTGACGTCTAGATCGAGAAGGCGTGAGGCTACCGCATAGCCGGCGAGCTGCCATCGCCTGACGTGATCCGGAAGAAGTCAGACCGGCCAGTGAGCACGTCTGCCGCCATGGGCAGGGCGAGCACCGCATGCTCAAGCGACTGGGCTTCCGGCGAGCTGGGCCTGTAGGAGGCCGCCATGTCTCGGAAGACGTCCAGCGCTGACCGCAGCGAGTCCAACTCCGCCACCGTGCGCATGTGCTCCTCGTCCACCCTGGGGGCCGTGGCGCCGCAGAACTCTGCGCTGTGGGTAAGAAGATTTGCGGCCATCCTGATGGCGATGATGGCGTGGTCCAGGGCCGCCCCCGCTGGCGTCAGACGGGAGTGGTCGCGGTACAGCACCAGCAGGCGGTCCACCGCTGGACGCAGCGTTTCAAAGCGCCCTTCGGGATCAGCGACGCCGCTGTAAACACCTCGTCTGCCCACCGCGCACCTCCCGCTCGAAGGACGCGCGTTCTGCCTTCGTTCAGGTTGGGAGTCCAGGACGCGTGACGCCGCTATGATCCCGGCAGGCTGTCACGTCTTACCGCTCGCTCATTCACCGTCGCCGCCATCTTCCTGTTCTCGGTCTGAGGCCGCAGCGCTGTCCACCGCACGCATGGCCCTGACCAGCGTCAGCACGGCGCGGCGGTGACGGGGTGACTTGATCGCCGCATAGCCCTCCAGCAGCTCGTCAGCGCCCCGTAGGCTTAGGAGCGAGGCGGAGGCGGGAAGCGGGGCTGCGTCGGTCCGTGGCAGCAGGTCACCGGGCTGCACGCTCATCGCCTTGGCGGCTCGCACCAGCATGGAAGCCGAGATGCGGTTGTTCCCATTCTCGTACTTCTGCATCTGCTGGAAGGTGACGCCGATCTCCGCCCCAACCTGATGCTGGCTCAGCCCCCGTTCCTTACGAACGCGGCGAAGGGTGATCCCCACCGCCAGGTCTATCGGGTCCGGCCCCTCTGCGCCCGTTACTCGCGCCATCGTTTCCGTCCCCTCCGCAGCCGACCAACAGCGATCATTGCCGCAAGTCCGCTGTGATGCTTGTGAGCGCCGCATCTGCCGCCGGCGGACGGTCGATCACAATCTGACTCGCCAAGCGGCGCCTCTAGGCCAGAACGTCCAGCAGCTGGCCGATCATTTTGTCCGAGGACTTCACCACCTGGGCGGACGCGCCGAAGGCGG
>CAXTRP010000433.1:0-2959 GCA_964246615.1 uncultured Caulobacteraceae bacterium
CCCGGCCTGCGCCTGCCCGGCCTGTTCGTCACCGCCGGCCGCCTGGGCTCGCGCGGCGTGGCAACGGGCCAAGTGATCGGCGACGCCGGACCGGTGGTCGCGGAATGCCTGGCTAGCCTGCGCGAGGGCGAGGCGCGGCGGATGGCGGGGAGGACGGGGCGATGAGCGATAGTTTTATCAAGGCGTTCGACTTACTTGCTGCTGTCTTTGAGAACGCCGGCCTACCAAAACCGACAATCCTCATGCCAACGCCGGCCAGCTTCTACGAGCTTGAAGCCACACTTGTGGGTTCCATGAAGCCTCATCTTGCCCGCAGCCCCGATGTTGCTGTCGCGGGAATGCGTCTGTGTGGGTGCGACATAGAGATCAGAAGCAAGCCGCTCAAGCGGGACCTCGTTTCGGACTTCCGCGACTTTGCCGACAACCCGCTCAGCGGCTCGGAGTTCGTGCCCATACACCGTAACACCTTGCGCGAGGCCGCTGGCGAGCTTGAGAGGCTCCGGAAGGTTGAGGCTGCTGCTCAGAAGCGTGAAACATAATGGAAACCGCGACGCCGCCGCCAATCCCTCACCACCAGCTCCGCGTCGGCGATGTCGTGCGGTGGCAGTGCAGCAAGTTCCCGGAGGTCGTGCACCGCTGGCGCATTTACTCAATTTGCTTGGGCGGTAAGCACCCGGACGGCCGCTGGACCGAAAGTATCGTGGAGATGGAGAGTCTCACGCACGCGGCCGGGCACGGGGCCGAGTTCGACATGGACTTGCAGATCGTCGCGGTGCCTGAGGTCTTAGTGCGCGGCCTGACAATTGAGGACCCCATGGAGCCGTTTGGGATGCTGTCGGCGCGCAGGTGGGCGAAGTGAGCCGCCAGCCGCCGCCGCCGAAGCCGCCACCCATGCCGCCGCCGACCGGGACAGCAGGGCGGCGGACGTTGCCGCCGCGACCGGCACCGTCTCCGCTCCGAGTGCTTAACGAGGCTGGCGGCGTCACAGGCAAGCCCTGGCCCGGCGGTCCGAGGGCGATTCGCGAGGTTGTGCAGGCGTGGTTCGCGACACCGGCAGGTCAGGCGCTCCGAGCCGAGTTCGCACGACTCAACCCGCCAGGCGCTCCGACGCTGCCTCTGCGCCGGCCGCGTCGCCTGCGCCCCGTAGTGCCAGCCCAGCCGCAGGAGCCGTGCTGATGGTCGCCTACTCGTTCAAGCAGCAGTTCCGCAAGCCGATCCTGGCCGGCACCAAGCAGCAGACGATCCGTGCCGAGCGCAAGCGCCACGCGCGGCTGGGCGAGCAGCTCCAGCTCTACACCGGGATGCGGACGCGCCAGTGCCGGATCATCGGGCGGGCGGTGTGCAGCAGCGTGGTGCCGGTCACGATCGGCATCTCGGAGGGGTGGATCATGGGTTCGAACGGCGATCGGGTGACTGATCCCGATCTGCTCGCCTTTTTCGCCATGCGAGATGGCTTTCCTGAATGGCCGGAGATGCTGGCTTTCTGGCAGCGAGAACATCCAGGCCTCGCAGTTTTTAGCGGCGTGGTGATCGCATGGCAGAATCTGACGCAGGAGCCGCCCGATGCCTGACGCGCCGCTCGCCGACCGCTTCCTGCCCCTGCCCGCCGTCTCCGCCATGGAGGCCCGCGATGGCTGAACCCAGGCTTTCCGTCGCCCAACTCGCCGGCCTCTGGGGCTGCTCCCGGCAGCACGTCTATAACCTCGTGGCCCGGCAGGAGATCGCTGCGGTCCGGGTCGGAAGCCTGATCCGCTTCCGGGTGCAGGATGTTCACGCGTACGAGGATGCCCGATGCCGCGACCCCGTGCCGAACGACCCACCTACAGCCTCGCCAAGCGCACGTCCGCGCAGGGCACGGCCCGCTACTACGTCCAGTGGTGGGAGGACGGCGCTGCCCGCCGGATTTCTTGCCGGACAGGCGAGCTTGCGCCGGCCCGGCGCTTCCTAGCCGAGTTTGAGGCAGGCCGGGCTGCGCCTGTCGCGCCAGCGTCGCCCACCATCGGTGCGGTCCTCGACGGCTACCGCGCCGAGCGCGAGGTCAAGCCCGTCAGTCCGACCCTCGGATACAACGTCGAGCACCTCAAAGCGGTGCTGGGCAACCTGCCGGCTGACATGCTCAACAAGGAGCGAGTCCAGCACTACCTCGCCGTGCGGCGTCGCAAGGGGGCAGGGGGCGCACCGGCCGCCCAGCGCAAGCAGAAGCGCGAGCTGGCCGACAGCACCCTGCGCCGCGAGCTGCTCACCCTGCGGGCTGCGCTGGCGTGGGCACAGCATGAGGGCTGGATCGCCACCGTGCCGCACGTGGAAGCGCCGGGGCAAGGCAGGGCGCGCGACCGTTGGCTGACCCGCGATGAAGCCGCCAGGTTGCTCGCCAGCGCCAAGCAGCCGCACGTCGCGGTGTTTATGGCTCTGGCCCTCTACACGGCGGGGAGGGCGGGCGCGCTGCTGGCCCTGACCTGGGATCGAGTCGATCTTGATGCCGGCGTCGTCGACCTCGGGGAAGGTCGGGGTAAGAAGCGCCGTGCCCGCGTGCCGCTGCATCCTGCTTTGCGGCCCGTGCTGGCGCAGGCTCGCGAGGCCAGGACCATCGCACACGTCGTCGAGCACGGAGGCAAAGCGGTGGCCAGCGTCAAAACCGGGTTCCGCAACGCGGCGAGTCGCGCCGGGCTGCCGGGCGTCACCCCTCACGTCCTGCGCCACACCGCAGCGACGTGGATGGCGCAGGCAGGCGTCAGCTTCGCGCAGATCGCGGGGTATCTGGGCAACTCGGCCGCGATGGTGGAGCGGGTCTATGCCCACCACCACCCGGCGCACATGGCCGAGGCTTCTGCCGCTTTGGGCGAGTGATCTAGGTTTCTGGCATAGAAAACGGATTGCCCTATAGGGCGGAAGCCTTATAAACGTTGGTGCTGCTGGAGGGGATTGAACTCTCGACCTCTCCCTTACCAAGGGAGTGCTC
>CAXTRP010000434.1:0-2942 GCA_964246615.1 uncultured Caulobacteraceae bacterium
TCTTGGCGACGGCGTAGGCCTCGTTGGTGGGCTCGAGCGAGCCGGTGAGCAGCGAATCCTCGGTGATCGGATGGGGTGCGAACTTGGGATAGATGCAGCTGGAGCCCAGCAGCATCACCTTGGCCACGCCCGCACGAAACGCCGCCTCCACGACGTTGGCCTGGATCATCAGGTTGTCGTAGAGGAAGTCGGCCGGATAGCTGTCGTTGGCGAGGATGCCGCCGACCTTGGCCGCCGCCAGGAAGATGGCGTCGGGCTTCACCCGCGCCATCGAAGCCTCGACCTCGACCTGCCGCTTCAGGTCGGCGTCCTCGCGCCCGGCGGTGATCACCTCGCAGCCTTCGCAGGCCAGGCGGCGAACGATGGCTTGACCGACCATCCCGCGGTGCCCCGCCACCCAGACACGCTTGCCCGCGAGCGGGTAGATCACTTCGGGTAGGGCAGGCGCCACGTCACTCGGCATTGCGGCGCTGCTCCCGGGCGACGGTGATCAGGTCGGCCTGGACCATCTCTTCGCACAGCGCCTGCCACTTGGTCTCGTGCACCCAGCCGAGCTTGTCCCTGGCCTTGGTGGGATCACCGATCAGCAGCTCCACCTCGGTCGGGCGGAAGTAGCGGGGGTCGACCTCTACATAGACCCGCCCCGTCCTGGTGCAGGTCCCCTTCTCCTCCACACCGGCGCCGCTCCAGGCCAGCTCGATGCCGACCTGGGCGAAGGCGTGGCCCACAAAGTCACGCACCAGCGTGGTCTCGCCGGTGGCCAGCACATAGTCGTCGCCGCGCTCCTGCTGGGTCATCAGCCACATGCCGCGCACATACTCGCGCGCATGGCCCCAATCTCGCTTGGCGTCCAGGTTGCCGAGGTAGAGCTTGTCCTGGAAGCCTTGGCTGATCGCCGCGACCGCGCGCGTGATCTTCCTGGTCACAAACGTCTCGCCCCGCAGCGGGCTCTCGTGGTTGAACAGGATGCCGTTCGACGCGTGCATGCCGTAGGCCTCGCGGTAGTTCACCGTGATCCAATAGCCGTAGAGCTTGGCCGCTGCGTACGGGGATCGCGGGTAGAAGGGCGTGGTCTCGCGCTGCGGCACCTCCTGCACCAGGCCGTACAGCTCAGACGTGGAGGCCTGGTAGAAGCGCGCGGTCTTCTCCAGCCCCACGATGCGGATGGCTTCCAGCAGGCGCAGCGTGCCGATGGCGTCGGCGTTGGCGGTGTACTCCGGCGTCTCGAAGCTGACGGCCACGTGGCTCTGGGCGGCCAGGTTGTAGATCTCGTCCGGCTGCACCTGCTGGATGATGCGGATCAGGTTGGTGCTGTCGGTCATGTCGCCGTAGTGCAGCACGAAGCGCTGCTCCGGCTCGTGCGGGTCCTGGTAGAGGTGCTCCACCCGGGCGGTGTTGAACGACGACGAGCGCCGCTTCAGCCCGTGGACGCAGTAGCCCTTCGACAGCAGCAGCTCAGACAGGTAGGCCCCGTCCTGACCCGTCGCGCCGGTCAGCAGCGCTACCTTCTTCTTTTCGACATCCACTTAGCGCGTCCTCTCGCCACGCCCCTCGGCGGCTAGCACGTCGGACTAGCAGGACTCGCCGCCTTATACGAAGAGAACCGATCGCGCTGCGATGCCGCAGCACCGATCTCGGCCAACCTGCTGACATCTGAGGCAGGCGGAGCTATGCGGTAAGGATTATTCCAGCGGAGAGTGTACGCGTCCCAATGATGCAACACGCCCCCGCGCCACCCGTCAGCGGGCTTCCCGGACAAAGAGTTCTTGTAACCGGAGCCAGCGGCTTTATCGGCACGCGCCTGGTCTCCCGTCTTCAGGCGCAGGGCTACGATGTTGTGGCCGCCGACATCATGCCGCCTCGAAAGGAACTTGAGGGGGTCGAGTATCGAACCTGGGATGTGAGAGAGGCCGCGCCAGCAGAGATTGGACTAGGCCTCAGCCGCATCTACAACCTTGCAGCTGTTCACCGGACGCCTGGCCATCCGACCCACGAATACTATGAGACGAACGTGCTCGGGGCCACTCACGTTACAGCGCTCGCAGACGCAAGCGAAGTTGAGACGATCGTGTTCACCAGCTCGATCTCTGTTTATGGCCCCTCGGAACAGTTGATGACCGAAGCGTCCACTCCGCAACCGGTGTCCGCCTATGGTCGGTCCAAGCGCATGGCGGAGATCATCCATGAGAGCTGGGTCCAGCACCGGTCCGGTCGGCGGCTCGTGATGGTGCGTCCTGGCGTGGTTTTTGGTCCAGGCGAGCGTGGCAACTATACTTATCTCGCTCGTGCTCTAGCCAAGGGCATATTCTTCTATCCCGGTCGTCGCACGACCATTAAAAGTGGTGGCTACGTCGACGAACTGCTTGCCGCTCTGGACTTTGCTCTCGCCGAGCCGGACCCTCAAGTACTATTCAACTTCGCCTACCCTCGGCAAAGCTCGACCGAAGATATCGTGAACACATTTTCGGACGTTTGCGGCTTTAGAAAGCGACACGCAACTCTTCCCGTGGTCCCCCTCTATGTCGCCGCCAGCCTGTTTGAAGCCGCGAACAGACTTGGGGTCACGAACCCGATCCATCGCGAGCGGGTCGTCAAACTTGTCCGCTCGACCCGCATCGAGCCCGATTGGCTGAAGGCCCGGGGCTACCCTTTCCAGACCGACCTGAAACACGCCTTAACCGCATGGCGCGACGAGACACATGGGACGTTTGTCTAATCAAGCAGGTCTGCCACTCCTACGTTCAGTCATCTTGTTGCTAGCGGGTTTATGCGATTGACTATGCTGGATGTTCAGCCCTGCAGTCCGCGGCTGTCAGAACCCGTCATCGCCCCAGCCGTCTACCATGAGGCCTTCACGCGCTGCGACGTTCAGGGCAGGGTTCGGGTCGAGCCGGCCATGACCTCAATCCACCCCTCGTAGGAACACTCCAGCATACCGACCC
>CAXTRP010000435.1:0-2935 GCA_964246615.1 uncultured Caulobacteraceae bacterium
GGTGCTGATGCCATCCTTCGTGAACATCGGCGCCTATGTGGGGGAGGGGACGATGGTGGACACCTGGGCCACCGTCGGCTCTTGCGCGCAGATCGGGCGGAACGTGCACCTATCCGGCGGTGTCGGCATCGGCGGGGTTCTGGAGCCCCTCCAGGCCAACCCGACGATCATCGAGGACGGCTGCTTCATCGGCGCCCGTTCGGAGGTCGCGGAGGGCGTGATCGTGGAGGAGGGGGCGGTGCTCTCCATGGGCGTCTATCTCAGCCAGTCCACCAAGATCATGGATCGCGCCACCGGCGAGGTCACCCGCGGCCGGGTGCCGGCCTACGCTGTGGTGGTGCCGGGCACGTTGCCGGGGACGGGCGGCGGTCCGGGGCTATACTGTGCGGTGATCGTCAAGCGAGTCGACGCGCAGACGCGCTCGAAGACCGGGGTGAACGAACTGCTGCGGGATTAAAATCAACGGTGATGGGTTTTCGTTCGTCTTGCCCGCACTTGTTGCGGGTACCCAGGCAGCCGCCCTATCCTGTGGCTCCCTGCGCTTTACGCTTCGGGCTCTGGGCTCCCGGAACAAGTCTGGGAGAGACGAGGAAAGGGCAGACTCTTCTGCCGTTGGTAATGAAACCAGCAGCCGGGAAAGCTACTCTTCTTCGTCTCTCCTGCACGTGTTGCGGGCGAGACGGGTCACAGCTGACCGCCGCTCGAATAGGAAGAGTGCGCCTGTCTAAGCGTCAGACCGGACCTTCACATAGCTTCCCGGCGCGTCCTCGATGACGGCAAGCGGGCCGTCGGCGGGGTCGCGGGCGGCGACCATGGGGCCGGAGCGCTCCGCCAGCCAGGCGGCCCAGTCCGGCCACCAGCTGCCCTTGTGCTCAACGGCCGAGGCCACCCATTCGTCCACGGTGTCGGGCAGGGCGGGGTTCAGCCAGTGCTGGTACTTGTTGGCCGATGGCGGGTTGATCACGCCGGCGATATGGCCCGAGCCGGCGAGGGTGAAGCGCACGGGCCCTCCGAACAGCTTGGCCCCGCGATAGACCGAGCGCATCGGCGCGATGTGGTCGTCCCGCGACGACTGCACGTAGACCGGCGCGGTCACGTCCTTCAGGTCCAGCGTCGCGCCGCCGAGCTTCAGCGCACCCTTGGACAACAGGTTGCTCTGATAGAACTGGCGCAGGTAGCCCAGGTGCAGGGCCTTGGGCATGCGCGTCTGGTCGGAGTTCCAGAACAAAAGGTCGAACGCCGCCGGCTCCTTGCCCATCAGGTAGTTGTTGACGAAGAAGGACCAGATCAGGTCGTTGGCGCGCAGCATGTTGAAGGTGTCGGCCATCGCCGCGCTGGGCAGCACGCCCTGCGCCGCATCCATCATCTTCTCAAGATCCGCAAGCCAGGCGTCGTCCACGAACATCAACAGATCGCCCGCCTCCGCGAAGTCCTGCTGGGCGGCGAAGAAGGTGGCCGACGCGATCACCTCCAGCCCGCGCTTGGCCATGTGGGCCATCATGCAGGCCAGCATGGTGCCGCCGATGCAGTAGCCCACCGTGTTGACCTGTGTCGCTCCGCTCTGGCGCAGCGTCTGGGCGATGGCGGTGTAGCCGCCCTCGAAGACGTAGTTCTCCAGCGTCTTGCCGGCCAGCGCCGGCCCTGGATTGACCCAGGAGGTCAGAAACACCGTAAAGCCCTGGCCGGTCAGCCAGCGGATCATCGAGTTTTCGGGCTTCAGGTCCAAGATGTAGTATTTGTTGATCCAGGGCGGGAAGATCAGCAGGGGAATTTCCTGCACCTGCTCGGTGGTGGGAGAGAACTGCAGCAGCTGGAACAGGTCGTTCTGGAACACCACCTTGCCCGGCGCGGTGGCGACGTTCTCGCCCACCTTGAAGCGGGCGTAATCGGTCTGGCTGATGGAAAGCTTGCCGCCACCCCGCGCCATGTCCTCGGCGAAGTTCTGCGCGCCCTTGAGCAGGCTCTCGCCCTGCGTCGCCAGCACCGCCTTCAACGCCGCCGGGTTTGAGGCCAGGTAGTTGGAGGGCGAGAAGGCGTCGGTGAGCAGCTTGGTGAAGAAGGCTACGCGCCGTTTGGCCATAGGATCGACGCCTTCGGCGCTTTCCACCAGTTCGGTAAGCCAGCCGGAAGCGACCAGGTAGGACTGCTTCATCACGTCGAACACCGGATTGTCGGTCCAGTCGGCGTCGGTGAAGCGCTTGTCGCCCTTCAGCGGCTTGGCCACCGCTTCGGCGGTCTCGCCCGCGGCCCGAGCGCTGGTGACCCGCCACAGGTCCACATACCGCTCGAACAGCTTGGCTTGTGCGGCCATCAGTTTGTCGGGACTGGACGCCAGACTTTGCATCACCTCGCCCATGGCGGGGGCGACGTGAAAAGGGTCTGGGTTCATCGCGACGCCGGAGCCCGCCTGGCGCCCCGCCGCCCCGGTGATCGCCGCCTGCAGGGTGGCGGCGGCTTTCGCCAAATTCGACGACAGCTGCTCCATGGCCTTGCGCTGCTCAGGCGACAGCAGGTCTAGCCCCGGGAACGTCATCGCGGGCGCTTCCGAGGCCGCCTCGCCCGCAGGCGAATCGCGCGGCTCGCGGTGCACGTCGGCGTTGGGAGCGCCGTCGGCGGCCGGGGCGGCGTCTATGAAGGGCTGAGCGGCGTCGTCCATGTCCGGGCGTTCCCTGCACCACGGCTGTGCCGCCGTGTTCTCTTTCTCAACGCCTGATCATCGCATAAGAGCCGAACCGGTATGAGCCGGTTCTCGACACATTCGCGCAGGCAGCGGCTCGTTTCGGGCCTCCTGGCGCTTGGAGCAGCTGGGCTGGCGCTCGGCGGATGCGCCGACGTGCGCCGGGCGGTCAGCCTGCCGTCGGTGAACCCCGAGTCGCCTGTTGCGGCTCCGGTAGGCGTGGCCTCGACCCACAACTATGTGGTTCCTCGGCTTTCC
>CAXTRP010000436.1:0-2934 GCA_964246615.1 uncultured Caulobacteraceae bacterium
GCGGCGTGGTTGCCAGCTCTCATACCGTGGGCACTGAAAGCGTTCCACCGCAGTGGCGCGGGCTGTTGTCCGGGTTGATCGGCGGTGGCGGCGCCGGACTAGGTGCATTGCTGGCCTCGGCCGTGTTCCTGCTGGCCTCCTTCCTGTTCCAAGGCGATGCCTTCGCTGTCTGGGGCTGGCGGTTCATGTTCTTCTGCGGCCTGGCCAGCTCGATCCTCGGCTTCTTCACCTTCAACATGCTGGAAGAGTCGCCCGTCTGGAAGGCGATGGACATGAAGCGGGCGCTGGCGTCGAGCGGACCCGGTCGCCCCTGCGGACGTTGTTCGCCAGTGAGTATCGTAACGTGTTGCTGGTCAACCTGCTGATTACGACCGGCGGCGGTTCGGCCTATTATCTTACTTCCGGGATGATGCCGACCTTGCTGAGGGTCGTGGGCAGACTTCCGAACCAGACATCCTCACTGATCTTGATCGGCGCCAGTGTTTGCTCCATTGTTTCCTCGTTGCTGGTCGGTGCACTCAGCGACAGGATTGGTCGGCGGCTGACCTTCCGCATCGTCGGCGGTGCAAACCTGTTCCTGCTTCCGTTGTTGTTTCTGGCCATGCGAAGCGCTTCGAGCACAGAGCAGCTGACCTTCTATGCAGCAGCACTCGCCTTTCTCGGCAACGCCGTCTATGCGCCGATCCTAATCTTCCTGAACGAGCGGTTTCCAACAGCGATGCGGGCCAGCGGGACCGGGCTGTCCTGGAACCTGGGCTTCGCGATCGGTGGCACGATGCCAACCTGGACCTCCCTGGTTAGCGGCAGCCCTTCAAACCTACCTATGACGCTCGCGATCTTCTCGGTCGCTGTTACAGCTGTTTTCCTTGTCGGCACGCTGGTCATTCCAGAGACGAGCGGAAAGCTTAATTAATACCCGCTTTATAAAGTCCCCACCCTCCTTCTGGCGATCCATCGAGGAGCTTTCGCAAGATCGGGCGAATGGCCCCAGTTGGGCAGGAGAGTTGGGACTTCATGAACCGGGTATAAGGGCGTTTGATGACTGACGCGGTCTACCATATGCCATGTTGTTACGGAGGCTAAAAAAATTGGCAATTTATTTGGCGTAATACTAGAATCAGGACCCACAAACGATTGACGCGGCTTGACGCGGTCTAGTTCTGAGGTGCCGGAGGTTTACGGCCATGGTTGAGCAGTTCTGGTCGTCTGATGAAATCTGTGCGCGAAGGGGCCTGGGGCGGAGCGACCTCTTCTGATCCGATTGCGTCTGCGGTTCCGGAGGCGGCGATGGCGCGACGCCGGATCGGACAGGAGCAGCTGGCCGTCGTGGGCAGCCAGCCTCGTGGCGACACCTCGCTCGATGAGATGAGCCAGCTGCTGGACTGGACGGAGATCGACCGACTGCTGGCCGGGGTCAGTGCGGCAGCGAAGGGCGAGCTGGGCTGGCCTCCCCTGGCGCTGTTCCGGGCGCTGCTGCTGGCGACATGGCACGACCGCTCCGATGTGCGCCTGGCCGAAGCGCTGGACGATCGGGCCAGCTTTCGTCGCTTCTGCGGCTCCGGGTCCCATGAGCCCACGCCTGAGCGCACGGCCTTCGTGCGCTTCCGGCGCGTCCTGGTCCGCCTGGGCCTGGATCGTGTGCTGTTCGAGGCGCTCACGCGCCAGCTTGATGCCCGCGGCGTCGTGGTTGCGGTGTGGCACGCTGGTGGACGCGACGCTGCTCCCGTCGGCCAGCATCGGGCACGACGGCGAGGCCAGGTGGGTCGGGCACAGGCGGCGCAAGCTGGTGTGCGGCACCAAGGCTTACGTCGCCACCCGCCAGGATGCCGTGCTGATCCGCACCGTCGAGGTCACGACGGCCAACCTGCACGATGCCGCCTGCCTGGAGGCGGTGCTGCCGCCGGAGCCGGGCGAGGTGCATGGCGACGGTGCGTTCGCAAGCGCCAGGTCCGACCGGCTCATCCTGGCGCGTGGCGGCACGCCGCTGACCGTGCAGACGGGGGTCTGGGGTGGGCCGGGACGCGCTGAAGGCGTTGAAGGCCCATGACGCCGCGGTTCGGCGGGTGCGCTGCCGGATCGAGAAGGTGTTCGGCACCTGCAAGCGCAGCCATGGCCTGCGCCGGATGCGCTGGCTTGGCCTGGCCAAGGCAGGCTTGCAGGTGCGGCTGACCGCGATCGCCTACAACCTGAGACGCAGCTGGCGCCTGCTGACGCCGGCTTGTGCCTGACCACGCCCGGACTCTGTCCGCAGTCGGCCGCACGTGGACAAAACCAGGGCCAGACTCGGGATGCCAGACGCAAACCGCCCCAAATTCCGAAAAAACGCGCGAAGCACCGCTTCAGGCTCACTCGCGCACAGGCCTCATTACAGCCTGGCGAGGCGCCCGCCATCCACCGCCAAGGTCGTGCCCGTGATGAACCTGGCGTCATCGCTCGCCAGAAACGCGACCGCGGCCGCGATGTCTTCGGGTGTGCCGACGTCGCGCTTGTCGATCTTTTCTGCGCCGGAGCGCACGTTGGGATTGTCCCACAGCATCGGCGTGTCGATCGCGCCAGGTAGCACGGCGTTGGCGCGGATCTTCGCGTCGCGACCCTCGATCGCCGTGGTGCGGGTCAGCGACAGCACGCCGGCCTTGGCCGCCGAGTATGGCGCGGCGTTGGCGCTGGTCGCGACCGCATGGACGCTGGCGATGTTGACGATCGAGCCGCCCTTGTCACCGAAGTGCAGGAAGCCCTGCCTGGTGAAGAAGGCGGCGCCGAGCAGGTCGACGCGCAACACCTTGAGCCAATCCTCGCCCGTCCACTCGGCCAGCGTCTTGAACGTCATCAGCCCCGCGTTGTTGACGATCACGTCGATCCTGCCGAACCGCTGAAGGGCGGTCGTGACTGCCGCCTCCACCTGGTCCTCCCGTCCGACATCGCATCCGACGCCGA
>CAXTRP010000437.1:0-2924 GCA_964246615.1 uncultured Caulobacteraceae bacterium
TGTCGGCCTGTTCGATGCGAAGGGGCAGGCGCTGGCGGGAGACCTGACCGCCTTCGACGCGGAGTTCCGCAACGCCGACTGGAAGATCGTGCGCTCCGGCACGCGCCCCCGCTACACAGTGCACGTTGTGGGCTCTACGCTGAACGACGGAGCGGTGCTGGTGGTAGGGCGCAGCCTGTCCAACCAGCGCCGGTTCGAGCGCTCCATCGTCTACGGGTTCGCCGCAGCGGTGGCGATCGTCGCGGTGACGGGGCTGGCGGCCGGGCTGGTGATGAACTTCCTGATCCTTCAGCGGGTGGACGCGATCGCAAACACGGCCGAGCGGATCGCCGGCGGCGACCTGTCTGCGCGCTCGCCAGTGGCCGACGGGCGCGATCCGTTCGGGCGGGTGGGAGCCTCGCTCAACGCCATGCTCGAGCGGATCGAGGAGTTGCTCACCGGCATGCGCACGGTGACCGACAGCCTGGCGCACGATCTGCGTTCTCCGCTCACCCGGGTCATGGGGGCGCTGGCGCGGGCCATGCACGAGGGAACCAGTGAAGACGAGCGCATGGATGCGGTAGAGGCCGCTCGTGACGAGGTGGAGCGCATCCTCGCCACCCTTTCGGCCATGCTGGACATCGCCCGGGCGGAGACGGGCCTGTCACGCGAAATGATGGTTCGGGTGGATGTTGCGGCTCTGGTGGAGGAGTTGGCTGACTTCTTCACCCCTGTCATCGAGGACGCGGAACAGAGCCTGGTCTTCCACGCGCCTGCTCACCCGGTGATCGTCCAAGGCCATGAGCCGCTTCTGCGTCAGGCGGTCGGCAACCTGCTGCACAACGCGGCTCAGTACGCCGGCGAGGGTTCAGTGGTCCGGGCTTCGGTGGAGGAGGCTGATGACGGTGTCCGCATCGTGGTGGCCGACACGGGCGCAGGGGTTCCAGAAGACCAGCGCGGGCGAGTTCAGGAGCGTTTCGTGCGACTGGATCCGGCCCGGAGCAGCGGAGGATCAGGCCTGGGCCTGGCCATTGTCGCGGCTTGCGCCAAGTTACACGGCGGGGTGTTGCGGCTGGAGGATAACCATCCGGGACTGCGCGCGGTGTTGGAGCTTCGCCGATGACCGGGACATTCCGGGAGACGATCGGTCGGGGTCAACGCGCAGGCTGAGGCCTTCCGCCGATATCTGAGCCCACGCCGGCCGGGAGCCACATGTAGAACGGCGCTGCAAGGAACGAGAGGACCCCGACCACGAGGAAAGGCATGATGAAGTGGTCAGGCGTCAGCCCGCCTGAGCCGCGCGTCAGGTGCAGTGCAAAGCCGCCGACGCTCACGCCAAGGCTCATGCTTACCTGCTGGACCACGGTGGAGAGGGTGGAGGCTTGGCTGACCCTGTTGCGCGCGATCCCTGAATAGGAGAGGGCGTTGGCGGACGTGAAATGGGCGCTCCGCAGGAAACCTGAGACGCCCAGCAGAAGCACGATCAACACCTCCGGCGTATCGGCGCGGAAGACGGCGGGAAGGGCTATGGAAATACCGGTGCCGACGGCGGAGGTCACCAGCACCGTACGATAGCCGAAAGTGCGCAGGACAGACGGCGCCAGCGGCTTGAAAAGCATGGCGCCGCCAGCTTGGGAGATGGTGAGCAGGCCCGCCTTCATCGGCGACCAACCAAAGCCGATCTGCATCAGCAAGGGCAGCAGCAGCGGTACGGCTCCAAGGCCCAGGCGCACCAGCGAACCGCCGAGGATGCTGGCGCGAAAGCCGGCGATCCTGAAAAAGCTCAGATCGAGCACCGGGTGCGCCACCCGGCGTACGTGCCGCACGAAGATGACCAGGCAGATAGCGCCCCACACCGCCAGCACCAGCTCGAGCGGCCAGGGAGCGAGGCCCGTGCCAACGGTCTCCGCCACCGCTGTAAGAGCGACGATGCCCAGGGCGGCCATCGCAAAGCCCCAGCTATCGAACCGGCCGGGATCGGGCTGGCGCAGCTTGGGGACAAGCGCCATCACCGCAACGATGCCGAGCATGCCCACCGGAATGTTGATGTAGAAAATCCAGGACCAGTTCGCCATGCCGAGGATCAGTCCGGCCAACGGTGGACCGAGAAGCGGGCCGACAAGCCCCGGCATGCTGAACCAGGACATGGCGGCCACGAACCGATCGCGCGGCGCCGATCCCACGACGATGAGCCGGCCTACCGGCGTCATCATCGCCCCACCCGTCCCCTGAACCACTCGCGCGGCCACCAGCTGGCCGAGGTTGTGCGACAGGCCGCAAAGCGTCGATCCCACCAGGAACACCGCCATGGCGCAAACGAACACGCGCTTGGCGCCGAACCGATCGGCCACCCAGCCGCTTGCCGGAGCGAACACCGCCAGCGTCAGCAGATACGACGTCAGCGCCAGCTTCAGGTGGACCGGGTCGGTGTGGAAGGCTCGCGCCAGGGTCGGCAGCGCCGTGGACAGGGCGGTGGAGTCGATGAACTCCATGAACAAGGCGCTCGCCACGGTCAGCGGGATGAGGTTGTCGTGAAAGCCCGCCCTGGGCGACGGCGCGACGGGCCTTGGCCGCTCGACCGGCGGGGCGATGGTAGGCTCTACGCCGCCGGTGTCGGCGCCGACGCCACTGACGAAACGAGTGCTGTCCACACGCCTACCTAGGGCGTCCCGCTCACCAGGAAAACCCGCCGGGCGTTCAAACCAGCTGAGCCGGCCCGCGCGTTCGGGCGTAGGCCTGGTCGCCCCGGCTGACGATCCGGTCGTTCGGCTGGATGGCCGCGATTGCAATATCCGGCTCGCCCGGCAGGCGCGCATAGATCGCGCCGAAGTCCCGCTGGGTGACCTCCAGCAACTCGTCGAGGGATGGGATGACGAAGTACACCTGCTGGAAGTCGTCGATGCGGTAAGGCGTACGCATCACCCTCTCCAGGACGAAGGCGATAC
>CAXTRP010000438.1:0-2916 GCA_964246615.1 uncultured Caulobacteraceae bacterium
CACCGATGATGGAGATGCCCAGCGGCTGGCGCAGCTCGCCTCCCTCTCCGATGCCCAGCGCCAGGGGCAGGGCGCCCAGGATCGCCGCACACGTGGTCATCAGGATGGGCCGGAAACGCAGCACGCACGCCTGGTAGATGGCGTCGCGGGACGACAGGCCCTGCTCGCGCTCCGCCACCAGGGCGAAGTCGATGATCATGATGGCGTTCTTCTTTACGATGCCGATCAGCAGGATCACCCCGATCAGCGAGATGATCGAGAACTCGATGCCGAAGATCATCATCGCCAGCACCGCGCCCACCCCTGCCGAAGGCAGGGTTGAAAGCACGGTCAGGGGGTGGATGTAGCTCTCGTACAGCACGCCCAGCACGATGTAGACGGCCACCAGGGCGGCGGCGATCAGGATCGGTTCGTTGCCGAGCGACTGCTGATAGGCTTGGGCCGCGCCCTGGAAGCTGCCGATGACGTTGCCGGGCATGCCTATGGCGGTCTGGGCCAGCGCGATGTCGCGCTGCGCGTCGCTCAGCGATTTGCCGGGCGCCAGGTTGAACGACAGGGTGGCGGCCACCGAGGTGTTCTGGTGGTTCACCGCGAGCGGGGTGTTCTGCAACGCCCAGGCGGCCACCGCCGACAGCGGGATCATGGTCTCGCGGCTGGTGGAGATGGCCACGCCGGAGGACGCGGTCACAGCGCCTCCCGTGGTCGAGCGCGCCTGGCCCGCGCCGGCCAGCGTGCCGCCGGACTGGCCGGCGCCAGCGCTTGAGGAGCTGGAGGCCGACGCACCGCCGGCGTTGGACGCCGTCCCCACTGTCGTGTTGTTCGAGACGCTGCCTGTGGTTCCGCCCGAGGAGCTGGAGGACGCCAGGCCCGAACTGGCGAGACCGCCCGTGCTGGCGGACCCGGCCGAGGCGGCTGCGCCGGGGGAGGCGCCTGACGCGCTCGTCGTGGCGGCGCCGCTGGTGCTGCCGGTGCGGCCGGATCCGGGGGTGATGATCTGGCCCGGACGGTTGATCTGGCCCGGCGTGGCGATGTTGCCGCCCGAGGAGGCGGCGGAGGTTGCGGCTGCGGCGGAGGTCGTCGCCGTCGAGGTCGAGGCGGCGGACCCGGCGCTGTTTGCGGCCGCGGCGCTGGCGCCAGCCGTGGCGGTCCCGCCCCCTCCGGAGCTGACCGGCGCGCTGGTGGTGCTGGTGCTCGCGCCGCTGGCGGGGGAGACGTAGATGCGCTTCAGCGCCTCCGGATCGCCCTGGAAGCGCTGATCGACCTCCATCACCACATGGTACTGGTTCAACGGGTTGTAGATGATCGAGGCGAAGCTCTCCCCGAAGGCGTCGTAGAGCGTCCGGTCCACCTGCTGGGAGGTGAGGCCGAGCCGGGCCGCGCTGCTGCGGTCTACGGTGATGTAGCTTTCCAGCGCGTTGGTCTGCTGATCGGTGTTGACGTCGGTGAGTTCGGGATACTTCTTCAGCTGCTCCATCAGCTTGTTCGACCAGCTGCGGAGCGCCGTCAGGTCGTCGCTCTGCAGCGTGTACTGGTACTGGGCGTTGGACTGGCGGCCGCCGACCTGCAGGTCCTGGGAGGACTGCAGGAAGAGGTTGGCGCCGGCGATGCGGGCGAGCTTGGGACGCAGGCGACCGATGACCATGTCGCCGGTGACGCCCGGCCGCTGGGCGCGGGGCTTCAGGCCGACGAACATGAACCCGCCCGCCGACTGGGTGAAGCTCGTCACCGTCAGCACCGCCGGATCGTGCATCACGATGGCCTGCAGGCGGTGGAACTTGGCGGCGGTCAGCGCGAAGGAAGACGCCTGGTCGACCTGCACGCCCCCGATCAGGGTGCCGGTGTCCTCCTGCGGGAAGAAGCCCTTGGGCACCTTGATGTAGAGGAACACCGTCAGGCAGACGGTGGTGATCAGCATGAACAGCACCAGCCGGCTGTTGTCCAAGGCCCAGGCGAGAGAGCCTTCGTAGGTCTTCAGCAACCGGTCGAAGCCACGCTCGAAGCCGTCCGCCGTGGCGCCCCAGAACCGGCGCCAGGCGTTGTCGCGCGGCTTCACCACGCCGTGCCGGTCGTCGATCAGCCGCGCCTCCATTGTGGGCGTGGCGGTGAGCGACAGCAGCAGCGAGATCAGGATCGAGGCCGACAGCGTCAGGGCGAACTCGCGGAACAGCCGCCCCACGATGCCGCCCATGGCGATGATCGGCAGGAACACCGCGATCAGCGAGATCGACATGGACACCACGGTGAAGCTCACCTCCCGTGCGCCGAGCAGGGCCGCCTGGAAGCGCGGCATGCCGTTCTCCACGTGGCGGGTGATGTTCTCCAGGACCACGATGGCGTCGTCCACGACAAAGCCCGTGGCCACCGTCAGCGCCATTAGGGACAGGTTGTCCAAGGTGAAGTGCAGAAGATACATGGCCGCCAGCGTGCCGAGCAGGCTGACCACCACAGCCACCCCCGGGATCAGGGTCGCGCGGCCGTTTCGGAGGAATACCAGCACCACCAGCACCACCAGCACCACCGCGATCAGCAGGGTGCGCTCCACGTCGGCGAGGGAGGCCTTGATGCTGTGGGTGGCGTCCACCGCCACGCCCAGGTTGATGGCGGCGGGCAGCTCCGCCCGCATCTTCGGCAGCATGGCGTTGATGGCGTTGACGGTGGTGATCACGTTGGCGCCGGGCGACTTGGTGATGCGAAGCACCACCGCGGGCTTGCCGTTGGCGAGGCCGAGATTGAACAGGCTCTCCGGCCCGTCCACCACCTGGGCGACGTCGCGCATGCGCACCGGCGCGCCGTTGCGATAGGCGACGATGACGTTGTCGTAGTCGCTGGCGCGGGTGGCCTGGTCGTTGGTGTAGATCTGCAACCGCTGGTCGCCCCGGGCGAAGGAGCCCTGGGGCGTGAAGGCGTGGGTGGAGG
>CAXTRP010000439.1:0-2910 GCA_964246615.1 uncultured Caulobacteraceae bacterium
GCGCGCTGTCCTCTCGCACCCAGCCGCCGGATCGGTCGCCATAGACGCCCGTCGTGGAAAGACAGCCGATGAGCGGCCCGGGGCGAGCGGTCAGGTGCGGAGCCAGGGCGGAAAGGCCAGGGCAGCTGTGCTCACCGGGCGGGGCGGCGATCAGGATGGCGTCGGTGGACGCGAGGGCGATCGCAAGCGCTGTCGCGTCGGCGGGGTCGATGGCGTCGAGGCCCTGCGCGGTCAGGCGCGAACGGGTGTCGGCGTCTCGTGAAGTGGCGGAGATCGCCCAGCCGCCGTCGAGCCGCCGGACCAGAGCCCGTCCGGTAAAGCCGTAGCCGAAGATCAGCAGGCGCCGGGCCATCCTTCTCCCGCTGTAGGAGGGGAGATCACCCCGCCGCCTGCAGGGGCGGCGGGGGGGTGGAGATGGCGGCCGCCCGCTCGGCGTTCCAGGCGGAGACACAGGGGATTTTGGAAAGGTCGGCCCGGTCGCGGTAGGCCCGCGCCACTTCGGTGATCTCGCGCATCAACCCTTCGTCTAGGGTGATGGGATTGAGGCCGAGCGCCAGGAACTGGTCGTTGCAGACCTTCAGCGCGTTCTCCTCGGCTTCCTTCCTGGGGTTCGGCAGGTAGGCGAGCTTGGCGCCGGTGAGCCGGGCCACAGTTTCGGCCAGTTCGCGCACCTGGCGCGTCTCTACCATCTGGTTCAGGATGGCGACGCGGTCGCCGCGGGCGGGCGGGTTCTGCAGCGCCAGCTCGATGCAGCGCACCGTATCCTGCACGTTGATGAAGGCGCGGGTCTGGCCGCCCGTTCCGTGCACTGTGAGCGGGTAGCCCAGCGCGGCCTGCACCAGGAAGCGGTTCAGCACCGTGCCGTAATCGCCGTCGTAGTCGAAGCGGTTGACCAGGCGTGGGTCGCGCCGCGTCTCCTCCGTCTGGGTGCCCCAAACGATCCCCTGGTGCAGGTCTGTGATCCGCAGCCGGTCGTTCTTCACGTAGAACTGGAAGAGCAGCTGATCCTGGGTCTTGGTCATGTGGTAGATCGACCCCGGATCGGAGGGGTAGAGGATCTCCCGCTCCACCGGACCGCCCGGCGTGTCGAGCGTCACCTTCAGATAGCCCTCCGGGATCGGCGCACCGGCCGTGCCGTAGCCGTAGACACCCATGGTGCCGAGATGCACCAGGTGGATGTCGCGCCCGCTTTCCACGACCGCGGCCAGCACATCGTGGGTGGCGTTCATGTTGTTCGCTACTGTGTAGCGCTTGTGCTGAGCGGACTTCATCGAATAGGGCGCGGCGCGCTGCTCGGCGAAGTGGACGATGGCGTCCGGGCGCCAGGCGTCCAGCAGCTCCAGCAGGGCGTCGAAGTCCTGGCCGAGCGTCAGGTTGAAAGTGTCGACGGACTGGCCGGAGACCTCCTTCCAGGCGGCGATGCGCTGGGGAAGGGAGGCGATGGGCGTCAGCGACTGGACCCCCAGCTCCTGGTCGATGCGCCGGCGGGAAAGGTTGTCGACGACCGCGACCGTATGGCCTTGAGCCGAGAGGTGCAGGGCCGTGGGCCAGCCGCAGAAGCCGTCGCCGCCCAGCACCAGTACGCGCATACGCCGTTCCTCGAGAGCTGCTTTTCGTCGGGCCATCTGTGCGGGATTTTCGCCCTGGGCGTCAACGGGGCTCGCCGGGATGGCCGCTACGCTGCGTGTGACTGCTCAGATCCTCGTGAAGGACGTAAGGCTTGGCGGAATCGCTCGGCGCGGCGGCGGTTCGCCTGGTCTGCCGCGGTCCGTGCCCGGCTGGTCGCCCTTGCCGCTGACGGTGACGGCGATCGCGCGCGAACAGGGTTTCCCCCGGCGTTATCCTGCGCTACTCCCCCTTCGCCCCAAGTGCGCCTCGCTGCGCCTGCGAACGAGAGAGGCGACGCGCCCGTGTCCATCCTGATCGATCAAGCCACCAAGGTCATTTGTCAGGGCATCACGGGGGCGCAGGGCACATTCCATACCGAGCAGGCCATCGCCTATGGCACCAAGATGGTCGGCGGCGTGACGCCGGGTAAGGGCGGCCAGACCCACGTGGGCCTGCCGGTTTACGATACCGTGCTAGAGGCGCGGGAGAAGACCGGCGCTGACGCCAGCGTCATCTACGTGCCGCCTCCCTTCGCCGCTGATTCGATCCTGGAAGCCATCGACGCGGAGATCCCTCTGATCATCTGCATCACCGAGGGCATTCCGGTGGAGGATATGATCAAGGTGAAGCGCAGCCTGGCGGGCTCCAAGTCGCGCCTGATTGGGCCGAACTGCCCGGGCGTGCTGACCCCCAACCAATGCAAGATCGGCATCATGCCGGGCAACATCTTCAAGGCCGGGTCGGTGGGCGTGGTCTCGCGCTCAGGCACGCTGACCTATGAGGCGGTGTTCCAGACCACCAACGCAGGGCTTGGCCAGACCACAGCGGTCGGGATCGGCGGCGATCCGGTGAAGGGCACCGAGTTCATCGACGTGCTGGAGATGTTCCTGGCGGACGAGGCCACCAAGTCGATCATCATGATCGGCGAGATCGGCGGCTCGGCCGAGGAGGACGCCGCGGAGTTCATCCGGCTGAACAAGGTCAAAAAGCCCATGGTCGGCTTCATCGCCGGGGTCACTGCACCTCCGGGTCGGCGCATGGGCCATGCGGGCGCCATCATCTCCGGCGGCAAGGGCGCAGCGGGAGACAAGACCGCGGCCATGGAGGCGGCGGGCATCCGCGTGTCGCCATCGCCGGCAAGGCTGGGCGAGACGCTGCTGGAAGTTTTGAAGGGCTGAACCCCGCTTCACGGTTCCGTTACGAACCGGGGAGACCATATAGTTCACCGCGCGATCCGCGTCCGCCGCCCTTATCGGCGACACCTTGGCCGGATCGGGCGTCGAGGATGAGATGATGGCGGAC
>CAXTRP010000440.1:0-2907 GCA_964246615.1 uncultured Caulobacteraceae bacterium
CGGAGCCTGCTCGGGCTCGGGCCGCCGTCCAGCCCGGCGAAACAAGCCACCAGCGGTGCGGTGAAAGAGCTGCGGGTCGGCGGCTAGGTCCATCCGCCTTGACGCTCGAGCGCCGCCAGCATCTCTCGCGTTCGGTTCGCGTAGGTGTGGGCGCGGGCCGCTCCAAGCCGTACGTCTAGCCTAGGGCCGTCGCCGGACAGGGCGAGGTCGATGGCCGCGGCGAAGGCCTGGGCTTCGGGCGGCGCGGTTATGGCGAGGTGCGCGAAGGGCTCAAGCGCCGGCAACGGCGTCGTCACAACGGGCAGCCCAGCGGCCAGGTATTCGAAGAACTTCATGGGGAACATGGCGCGGGTGTAGCGATTGACCGCGCTGGGCAGGATGGCGGCGCTCAACCCTGCCAGATAGTCGGGCAAGACCGCATAAGGCCGAGGTCCCAACAGGTGCAGGTTCGCCACGCCCCGCAACAAGCCGGCGTCTGTCCTGGGCTCGCCTTCGCCCACCTGGCCGATCAGCACGAAGCTGTAGTCCGGGCGCGCCTGCGCCACCGCCCGCAACAGCGCGAAGTCGAGCTTGTAGCCGCTGATTGCGCCCACGAACCCCACCCGTGGCTCCGGTATGGCGGCGAGGTCGTGGGGTATCTGCGCTCCTGGGTCCATGGCGGTCGAAAAGTGGTCCCAGTCGGCGACGTTGGGCATGAATATGCAGCGTCGGGCGCCTGAGGCTGAGTGGCGAACCTGCATGTCCGGCGAGGTCGCGAACACCAGATCGGCTTGGCGCACCAGTGCGCCTTCGGCCTCTTCGATGACGGCGGCGGGCATGCCGGGCTGGGCGGCGACGTCGTCCACCGCATGGTAGACCACCCGCTCGAACCGCGAGAGGTCATAGAGCGCGGTCGTCACCGGCGAGTAGGTCCAGAGCGTCTGCGGCGCCAGCCCGATCCGGCGCGAGGCCCAGGCCAGGCCGAGGCGAAGGGCCAGCCGGTTCACCCGCCGCGCCGCGCCCGATCCTTGCCAGGGCAGGGTGGGCGGCGACCAGACCCAGAGCCCCGGCCGCACCTGGCGCGGCGCCCGGAGCGCCCGGCCGAGCCGCCGGCCGATCCTCGCCAGGTCGCCGCGCGCCAGCGTCGGCGCTCGCAGCCCTGCCGACTCCACATAGAGCACGCGCCGTCCCTGGCGCGCCAGCTCCACCGCCACGTGCTGCTTGTTGGTCCAGAACGGGTTGTCCCAGTCCGCCGTGGAGACCAGCAGGATGTCGCCCTCGGTCCGCGGGGCGGGGTCGGCCGTCACCCGGCGCTCCGATGCTGGGAGACAAGCGCGTCGTAGCAGGCCTCCAGCTCGCGACACTGGCTGGCGAGCGCATAGTCGGTCTCCACCCGCTGGCGAGCGCCGGCGCCGAGACGCGCCGCCAGCCCGGGATCGCCGAGCAGCCGGGCGAGCGCCGTCGCCAACCTGCCGGGGTCATCGGGCGGCGCGAGCAGCGCGCTCACCTCGTCCTGGACGGCCTCAGCGATCCCGGCCACCTCGCTCGCCACGATGGCGCGCCCGAGCGCCGCCGCCTCCAGCAGGACGGTGGGCAGGCCCTCGGCGTCGCCGTTGCGAGCGGTGCGGCTGGGGACGGCCACCACCGCCGCCCGCCTCAACCAGGCAAGCGCTGCGACATGGGGCAGGGCGCCTGTGAAGCGCACCCGGTCGGAGACGCCGAGCTGCTCGGCCCGACCCTGTAGCTGCGGCCGCAGCGGGCCTTCGCCGATCAGGACCAGCCGGGCGGCAGGCCTGAGGCGTGCAAGCTCGGCGAACGCTTCGAGCAGGACATCGCCGCCCTTCTTCTCCACGAGGCGGCCGACGTGCACGATCAGGCCCGGCTCTCCCGGTCCTGAGGGCTGGAGCGCATCGATGTCCACACCCACCGCATGATTGCGGAGCCGGGTTGCGGGAGCGCCGCGCTGGCGCGCCGCCTCCACCACCACCTCGGACACGCCCAGGAACAAAGCACCTTCCCGCACGAGCCGCCGCCAGCCGAACACCGCGTGCACCAGCGCCGGTCGCAAGGATGCGAGCAGCGACAGGCGGCTCCGCGTCACGTCGAACCCGTGCAGCGTGGTCACCAGCGGCACGCCCAGACGCCGCGCCAGCACTTGGGCGTAGACCGCGTCCACGGCGAAGTGGGCGTGCAGCAGGGCGACGCGCCGGCCGCCCATCGCCCGCACGAGCGGCCCGGCGTCGCGCAGCAGCACCAGCCGCAGCATGGCGGTCCATCCCGGGGCGACGCAGGCCATGTCCGCTCCCGGCGGGGGCGGCCCGAACACCCGCCGGCCTATGTAGAGCGGCCGGTAACGCTGCAGCGCCTGGGACTGGGTGGTGATGAACGTCTCCGACGGCTTGAACAGCTGCAGGCGGAAGACCCCGACCCGCAGCACCTCCTCAAGCCTCGCCTCCTGCGCTTCGGTCACGCCGGGCGAACCGAGCTGACGAGGTCCAACGCAAGCGCGGCGTAGCGGTCGGCCATGGCGTCGGCGCAAAAGCCTCCAGCCTTCAGCGCAGCCGCCGCCGCCAGCCGGCTTCGCACCGCCGGATCGGCGCAGCGGGTGAGCTGGCGGACCAGGCTCGCTGTGTCTCGGGCCGGGAACAGCAGCCCGTCCACCTCGTCCTCCACCAGTTCCGACAGGCCGCCCACGTCCGACGCGACCAGGGGCGCGCCGCTTGCCATCAACTCCAGCCCGAACAGCGGCAGGGTCTCCACCGCTGTGCTGCACAGCACGCCCGTGTCCATCGCCGCCAGGAACGGCCGCACGTCGGCCTGCTCGCCGCAGAACCGCACCTGGGCCTGAAGACCAGCGGCGCGGACCTGCGCTTCCAGAGCAGGCCGGGTCGGGCCGTCCCCCACCAGCAGCAGCTGGGCGGCCAAGCC
>CAXTRP010000441.1:0-2901 GCA_964246615.1 uncultured Caulobacteraceae bacterium
GGCCACGGCGCAGGTCGTCGTCGTCCATGCAGGGCAGGTCGTCGTGCACCAGCGAATAGGTGTGCACCATCTCGATCGCCGCCGCCGCACGCAGCGCCCTCGCCCGCGGAGCGTCGAACAGGGCGGCGCTTTCAAGGATCAGCAGGGGGCGCAGGCGCTTGCCGCCCACCGTTATGGCGTAGCGCATGGCCTCCTGCACCCGGCCGTGCGCGCCCGCGGGACGGGGCAGCAGGCGGTCCAGCTCCACGTTCACAGCCTGCGCCGCTTCGGCCAGCACGTCCTGGACCGCAGGCGATTCGGCGGCCGTCGTCTGCATGCTCATCGTTGGACGTCTGCTCCGCTTCGCCCGGCCAAGCCGCCGGATCGCCCCGCGGTCTAGCTTCAGGCGGGGGTCTATAGCGTGACCTCGGCGCACCAGCAGCCCTGAAATCAGCCACCGGAGGCGTTACGGTCCAGCTTGGACGTTCCAAGGGAAGGCGACGCGTCGTAGCCTTCGAGGCTGGACGCGAGCCGGCGCACCGACGCCGCGGTCCTAAGGATGGCCACCCGCTCCGGCCGGTCGTCGGGGCTTCGAGGGAGTGTTCATTGCGGGTGGTTCTGGCACAGCCGAGGGGGTTCTGCGCAGGAGTGGTGCGCGCCATCGACATCGTCGAGCGGTCCCTGCAGCTGTACGGCCAGCCCGTCTACGTGCGCCACGAGATCGTCCATAACCGTCACGTGGTCGAAGGCCTGAAAGCCAAGGGCGCGCGCTTCGTGGAGGAGCTGGACGAGGTTCCGGACGGGGCGGTGACGATCTTCAGCGCGCACGGCGTCTCGCGCACCGTGGAGGCCGAGGCCCGCGCGCGGGGACTGCCGGTGCTCGACGCCACCTGCCCGCTGGTGGCCAAGGTGCACGCCCAGGCCAACCGCTACGTCTCGCGCGACCGCGGCCTGATCCTGATCGGCCACGCCGGTCACCCCGAGGTGGAAGGCACCATGGGCCAGGTGGATGGGCCGGTGGCGCTCGTCTCCACCACTGCCGACGTGGCCGCCCTGGACTTTCCCGCCGCCGCGCCGCTGGCCTACGTCACCCAGACGACGCTGAGCGTGGACGACACCCGCGCGGTGATCGCCGCCCTGAAAGCCCGCTTCACCGATATCACCGGACCCGACACCAGCGACATCTGCTACGCCACCCAGAACCGCCAGTCCGCGGTGCGAGAGCTTAGCAAGGTGGTGGACGTGCTGCTGGTGGTGGGTGCGCGCAACAGCTCCAACTCCAACCGGCTGTGCGAGATCGGAACGGAAGAGGGCCTGCCGAGCTATCTCATCGCCGACGGCAGCGAACTCGATCCAGCCTGGGTCGACGGGGTGCAAAGCGTGGGCCTCACGGCCGGCGCATCGGCTCCGGAAGAGTTGATCCTGAGTGTGATCCAGGCGCTACGCCTTACCAACACTGTAGAGGTCACCCAAATGAACGGTATCCAGGAGGACATCGAGTTCCGCCTGCCCGCCGAACTGAGAACGCCCGCGGAGGCGAGGGCCGAGCCGGCCGTCGTCGCCTGAATTCGTCCCGCGCCGCCCTGGCGCGACCTGTCCCCTCCGCGCTCCTTACCGGGCGCGGGCAATGCAAGGAGTGCGGCATGGGCTTTCCCCTGCAGCAGGCGGCCCGGATCGGCGCCTACGTGATGAAGCAGCAGATCACCGGCGTTAAGCGCTATCCGCTGGTGCTGATGCTGGAGCCGCTGTTCCGCTGCAACCTGGCCTGCGCCGGCTGCGGCAAGATCGACTACCCCGACGAGATCCTGAACCAGCGCCTCTCCTACGAGCAGTGCATGGAGGCCATCGACGAGTGCGGCGCCCCGGCCGTCTCCATCGCCGGGGGCGAGCCCCTGCTGCACCGCGACATGCCGAGGATCGTCAAGGGCTTCATCGCCAAAAAGAAGTTCGTGATCCTCTGCACCAATGCGCTGCTGATGAAGAAGAAGATCGATCAGTACGAGCCCAACGAGTTCTTCACCTGGTCGATCCACCTGGACGGCGACCAAGCCATGCACGACAAGTCGGTGTGCGAGGACGGCGTCTACCAGAAGGCGGTGGAAGCCATCCAGCTCGCCAAGTCCAGGGGCTTCCGCACCCAGATCAACTGCACGGTATTCGACGGCGCCGACCCTGAGCGGCTGGCGAGCTTCTTCGACGAGATGAACGCGGTGGGCTGCGACGGCATCACCATCTCGCCCGGCTACGCCTACGAGCGCGCGCCGGACCAGGCGCACTTCCTCAACCGCGCCAAGACCAAGCAGTTCTTCCGCGACGTGCTGAAGCGCGGCAAGGGCGGCAAGAACTGGAACTTCACCAACTCGTCCCTGTTCATGGACTTCCTGGCCGGCAACCAGACCTATGAGTGCACGCCCTGGTCCATGCCGGCGCGCACGGTGTTCGGCTGGCAGAAGCCCTGCTACCTGCTCGGCGAGGGCTACACCAAGACCTTCCGCGAGCTGATGGACGACACCAAGTGGGACGACTACGGCGTTGGCAAATATGAGAAATGCGCCGACTGCATGGTCCACTGCGGCTTCGAGGGCACAGCGACCACGGATGCGGTGAAGAACCCGCTGAAGATGTTCATGGTGTCGATGCGCGGCGTCAGGACGGACGGCCCCATGGCCCCGGACATCAGCCTCGCCAACCAGCGTAGCGCCGACTACGTCTTTTCGGACCATGTGGAGAAGAAGCTAACCGAGATCAGGATCGCCAATCCCAAGGCGTCCAAGAAGGTCGTGACGGTTCAGTAGGGCCAGCCTCCGGAAGGCGACCTCCGCCTCCAGTCCGGTGCGGATCAGCGCCGGCAACTGGCGGGGGTCGCGCGCCAAGGTCCTGAGCACGGCGAGGACGTCCATCCCGCCGTCCGCCTTCATGCCG
>CAXTRP010000442.1:0-2894 GCA_964246615.1 uncultured Caulobacteraceae bacterium
CTTCCTCTGGAGGGCGCTGTCGGCGAAGCTGAGAGAGGGGGCTCCAGCCTGGCGCCGCCTGCGCAGCCCCCTTCCACCCTGCTGCGCAGGGTCCCCCTCCCCCAAAAGGGGGAGGATCTAGGGCGCCTCAGCCGCGCTGGCTGACGAAGGTCACCTTCACGCCAGGCTTCACGGCCTTGGACAGTTCCTCGGCGTCCCAGTTGGTGAGGCGCACGCAGCCGTGGCTGGCGGTCTTGCCGATGACGTGGGGGTCGGGTGAGCCATGGATGCCGTAGTCGGGCGCGCTCAACGCGATCCAGACCACGCCGACCGGATTGTTGGGACCCGGCGGGATGTGCAGCTTGCCGGCATGCTTGGGGCCCCAGGTCAGCTTGGAGGGGTCGTACATGTAGTCGGGGTCCTGCGACACGCCGGTGACCTTCCAGGTGCCCTTGGGCGAGGGCCTGGAGGTTGAGCCGACAGTGGCCGGAAAGACCCCTACGATCTTGTGGTTTTCGTCATAGGCGGTGACCTGTGCGTGGGCCTTGTTCACGTCGATCGTCTTCACCGCGGCCAGGGTCGCCTGGCCCGGATCGACCACCACGATCTTCGTCCCGGCCTTGGACAGGTCGGCGCCAGGGTTCAAGGCCTGGAGCAGCTGCTCGTCCATGTGGAAGCGCTGAGAGAGCATCTGCAGCGGCGATGTATAGCCGAGCGCCTTCTGCTTGGACATCTTGACGAAGTCCTCCCCCACGGCGGGCGAATAGGGGCCGGCGGCGTCCTGGTCGGTGATCGTGTAGGTCTGCATGGCCGGCGCGTTATCCGCCGAGGTGAGCGACTTCCACGTCGCCTCGTCCAGCTCTCCTGTGGGCGACAGGCCGTGCGTCTGGTCGTAGGCGAGCAGGGCGTTCTTCACGTTCTCGCCCATGCGGCCGTCGATCACGCCCGGACTGAAGTGGGCGCGATCCATCAGCACTTCCGCACGGATCAGCGTGGGGCTTGCGGTCTTTGCGTCGGAGGCCGGAGCGCCGGTCGTGTTCCCGGCCGTTTCGTTGTCGTAGCCGTTGATCTCGTTGTCCGGCGCGTCCCCGCCCGCCGCAGACGACTGGCTCGTCGGGGCCGTGAACTGAGCCGTGTTGATCGCCTGAAGGCTCAAGCCGCCCGCCGTCTCGGGCGCTGCAGCCTTGGCTGGCGGAGGCGCGCTTGCAGCCTTGGTCGGGGATGCACCGGCGCTTTGCGCGCCCTGCGACTGGGAACAGGCGGTCATCGCCAGACAAGCGGCGGATGCGAGGAGGGTACGGGCGAGGATCATGGAACCTACGGAGCTGAGCCGTAGGACAATCCCCTCGCCGCGCCTCTGTTCCTCGCTTCCGCCAAAGGACGTGAGGAACTCAGTCCGCCATGGCGGGCTCGTCAGGCTCGCCCGCCTCGCCACCCACCTTCAGGTCCTCTTCGAGCATCGAGCCTGCGCTGACGTCGATCTCGCCCGGGCGGGTCTCGCCGGAGAGACTGTCGATGTCGAAGATGATCTTGGCGTCCTTGAGGTCCACCTTCACGTGACCGCCGCGCACCAGCCGCCCGAACAGGATCTCGTCGGCGAGCGGCTTTTTGATGTGCTCCTGGATCACCCGGGCCAGCGGCCGGGCGCCATAGAGCTCGTCGTAGCCGTTCTTGGCCAGCCAGTCGGCCGCATCGTCGGTGAGTTCGACGGTGACGTTGCGGTCGGCGAGCTGGGCCTCGAGTTGCAGCACGAACTTCTGCACCACGTGGCGGATGGTCTCCGGGGCCAACGGCTTGAAGGTGACGATGGCGTCCAGGCGGTTCCTGAACTCAGGCGTGAACAGTCGCGTGATCGCCGCCTCGTCCTCGCCCGAGACCCGGCCACGGCCGAAGCCGATGCCGTTCTTGTTGTTGTCAGAGGCGCCGGCGTTGGTGGTCATGATCAGGACGACGTTCCGGAAATCCACCTTCTTGCCGTTGGAGTCCGTCAGGGTGCCGTGGTCCATCACCTGCAGCAGGATGTTGAAGACGTCCTGGTGCGCCTTTTCGATCTCGTCGAGCAGGACCACGGCATGCTTGTGTTGGTCCACCGCGTCGGTGAGCTGCCCGCCCTGGTCGTGGCCGACATAGCCCGGAGGCGCGCCGATCAGGCGGCTGACGGTGTGGCGCTCCATATACTCGCTCATGTCGAAACGCAGCAGTTCAATGCCGAGCGTATGGGCGAGCTGGCGGGTCACCTCCGTCTTGCCGACGCCGGTCGGACCGGAGAACAGGTAGGATCCGATCGGCTTCTGGGCGTCGCGCAGGCCCGCACGCGCCATCTTCATGGCGGCGGCGAGCTGATGGATGGCGTCGTCCTGACCGTAGACGGCGCGCTTCAGGTCTTCCTCCAGGCTCCGCAAGCTCTCGGTGTCGGACTTGGAAACCGACTTCGGCGGGATGCGCGCCATCTTTGCGACGATCCCCTCGATCTCCTCAACCCCCAGCACCTTCTTACGCTTGGCCTCGGGCAGCAACATCTGTGACGCACCCGCCTCGTCGATGACGTCGATCGCCTTGTCTGGCAGTTTGCGATCGGTGATGTACTTGGCCGACAGCTCCACCGCCGCCTTGATGGCGTCGTCGGTGTAGGTGAGCTTGTGGAACTCCTCGTAATAGGTTTTGAGACCTTTGAGGATCTTGATGGTATCGTCCAGCGTCGGCTCGACCACGTCGATCTTCTGGAAGCGCCGAACCAGGGCGCGATCCTTCTCGAAGTGCTGGCGGAACTCCTTGTAGGTGGTGGAGCCCATGCACTTCAACGTCCCCGACGCCAGCGCCGGCTTCAGCAGGTTCGACGCATCCATGGCGCCGCCCGAGGTCGCGCCCGCGCCGATGACGGTGTGGATCTCGTCGATGAACAGGATGGCGTTGGG
>CAXTRP010000443.1:0-2892 GCA_964246615.1 uncultured Caulobacteraceae bacterium
TCCAGACCCGCGGCCCGTTGACCGTGCCCCGCTCGGCGCAGGGCCACCCCGTGCTCCTGCAGGCCGGATCGAGCGGGCGGGGCATGGCCTTCGCCGGCCGCTGGGCGGAACTGGTCTTCGCCGCCTATCCGAACCTTGAGGCCGGCAAGAAGCAGTACCAGGCGCTGCGCGCCGCCGCCGAGGCCGCGGGGCGCGACCCCGACAGCTTCAAGATTGCGCCGGCGGTCGGGATCACGGTGGCGGAATC
This sequence comes from uncultured Caulobacteraceae bacterium, assembly GCA_964246615.1. Classification (GTDB taxonomy): domain Bacteria; phylum Pseudomonadota; class Alphaproteobacteria; order Caulobacterales; family Caulobacteraceae; genus CAHJWH01. Next base: position 248 of record CAXTRP010000443.1, read on the forward strand.
GTCGGATCAAGCCGCTGAGAAGCGCGCCTATCTGGAGAGCATGGCGCGCCCGATCGATGGGCTGACCCTGCTCTGCGAGGTGCTGAACGTCGACTTCGCCGCGCGGCCCTACGACGAGCCGTTCACCGACGAGGAGCTGGCCGCCGTTTCCTGGCATAGCTACCGCGACCGCGTAATCGCCAAGAGCGGCAAGAAGAACCCCTCCGTGCGGGACTTCGTCGACGTCTCCGGGCGCGGGACGTTGAACGAAGGTCCCCGCTTCGTGGGTACGCCTAAGGAGATCGCCGACCAGATGGAGGAGTGGTTCGAGAGCGCCTGCGACGGCTTCGTCCTCGCCGCCGCCTATGTGCCCGGCTCCTATGAGGACTTCGTGCGCCTGGTCGTACCGGAACTGCAACGGCGCGGGTTGCATCGCCGCGAGTACGAGGGGTCAACGCTGCGCGACAGCCTCGGGCTACCCCGGCCGTCCGCCGGCGAACGTCCCTCGCCGGCCGATCGCCGCACGGCGGGCCTGCAAAGCGCCTGAACTACTGCGTAGTCGGCCGAACCGTCCAGGTCCGGTCTGACCCCTCTACCGACTGCCGCAGGAACTCCCGGAAGCGCCGGGCGGCCGGGCCGAGGTTTTGGTCGTCTGCGGTCACGATGCCGAAGGTGCGCAGGATTTCGCAGTCCGCCAACGGCACGACGCCTAGCGTCGGCTTCAGTTCACCCGGGACGAAGGAGCGTGGATGAATGCAGATGCCGAGGCCCGCCGCCGCCATGGCGAGCAGCGTATAGACGTTGCCTACGCTCAGTGCCTCCGGGACCAGCCGGATGGGGAGGTTCCGCGACTCCGCCGCCGTCTCGATCGCGCGCCGCAGGCCGACATGCCCATTCGGGCTCAGCACGGCGTATTTCAACACCTCTTCGAAGGGGGCCGCCTCGTACTGCAAGAGCGGGTGCCCGAGCGGGGTGACCACCACGCAGGGATCGGTGCCGAGGGGCTCGAAGCTGACGTTCGGCCGCGGCTCGGAAAGCGCCATCACCGCGAGGTCACAGTGTCCGCTCACCACCTGCTCCACTGCTTGAGCTGGGGTAAGGTCATAAAGTGAAACCGAGACCGACGGATGGGCGTCGTGGAACCGCCGCAGGATCGGCGGGAGGCCGATCGTCGCCACCATCAAGGTCGCCGCCACACGGACCTGCCGGTCGCGAATGGCCGCGTCGTGGTTGAACTCTTGAAGGAGTTCGTGCAGGCCGCTCAGGACGGTACGCGCCTCGCGGTACAGCCGCCGCCCCGGTGTCGTGAGCTCGACCCGGCGTGTGGTGCGGTCGAGCAGCTTGACCAGTAGCTTTTCCTCCAGCCGCCGCACGCGGTTGCTGATGGAGGGCTGCGACAGGTTGAGCTTCTGGGCGGCCTGGCTGAAGCTGCCCAACTCGGCCACGGCGAGAAAGGTCTGCAGGTCCTCAAGGCCGATGTCGAAGCGTTGCAGCTCGGTCTTAATTGCTGGAAGCATTGAAGGCAGATCGGTCCTTGGAGCCGGCCCCGCACGAGGCTGGCGCTCGCTCTTATATTGCACCAGCCTATAGACGGATAGCCTCTCGCCATTTGTATGCGCGCTCTATGAGCCTCATGAACAATGCCGAATGGAACAGGCTTCAGCCGAATCGGGTGCCGCGCGGAAGGCGCAGATCGAGGGCCATCCCATCCAGGCAGGTGCGGAAGAGGACTTCCGCACCTCCATGCGCCGTCACGCCTCAGGCGTCTGCATCGTCACCGCCGGCTTAGGCGAGGACGTCAACGGCATGGCCGTCACTGCGGCGAGCTCCTTCACCATGGAGCCGCCTTCCATCCTGGTCTGCATCAATCGTTCGGCGTCGATCTCGGAAAGCCTGGGCGAAGGAGACCGCTTTGGCCTGACCGTGCTCGGCAACCATCACCAGGACGTGGCGGCGGCTTTCTCGCGCAAGCCTAGCGGGCGCCCCCGCTTCGATCACGGGCGATGGATACTCCGCCCAGGCGGCACGCCCTGGCTGGAGGACGCGCCCGCCAACCTGTCCTGCGTGGTGGACCAGCAGCTAACCTATGGCACCCACCTCGCCCTGGTGGGGCGAGTTCTGCACGTCCGGCTCGGTCCCGACACCCCCAGCCTCGTTTACCGGGACGGACGCTATACCTGATGATCCCTGTACCTGCCTCGGGAGACGTCGTGACAGACGAGCTGAAGATTGTGACGCCGGTCGGCATGCTCGGCTACGGCTTTGCGCTCGATCATTTCTGGGCCGCCGTCGACGCGGGCGCGAACGCCATTGTCATCGACTCCGGCTCCACTGATAACGGACCCCAGGAGCTGGCGCTGGGTCTTCGGACCTGCAGCCCTTCGGCCTATCGGCGCGATCTCGCGCCCATGCTGGAGGCGGTCGCCACCCGAAAGATCCCGCTCCTGATCGGCTCGGCTGGAGGGACGGGCTCGGGCGCTCAGGTCGACTTTCTAATCAACGTCGTGCGCGAGATCGCGGCGGAGAAGGGCTACCGCTTCAAGGCCGCCGCCATTTATGCCGATGTCCCGAAGGACCTTGTGAAGCGCCGCCTCGCAGAAGGCCGCATCGGACCGTGCGGCCCCGTGCCCCCCCTGACTGAGACCGACGTCGACGACGCCGTCAAC
>CAXTRP010000444.1:0-2889 GCA_964246615.1 uncultured Caulobacteraceae bacterium
TCCGGGGCTGGAGCTGGCGCACCATCTCGGCCGGGCCCTGCAGCTCACCAACATCCTGCGCGACCTGGACGAGGACGCCGCCATCGGTCGGCTGTACCTGCCGCGCGAGGCGCTCGATGCTGCAGGCGTAACGGGCGGCGATCCTCGGGCGGTTGTCGATGATCCCGGCATAGACCGCGCCGCACGGGTGCTGCTGGCCCGCGCGCGCCAACACTACGCCGCCGCCGATCGCGTGCTTCATGGCCGTCCGCGCGGACGGCTGCTGGCCCCGCGGCTGATGTCGGCGGTGTACGCCCGCACGCTCGACCGCACCGCCGCCGCCGGCTGGACCCCGCCCCGCACTCGCGTGAAGGTGGGCAAGGCGGAGCTGCTCTGGCTGATGGCCCGGCAGGTGCTGGCGTGAACCCCTCCCCCTGGATGAAGCCAGGGTATCGCCTGGCCAGTCCCGCTCCCCTCGACGGGGGAAGGAACGAGATCGACGCCTCATGACCGTCCACATCGTCGGCGCAGGGCTGGCCGGCCTGTCCGCCGCCGTTCAGCTCGCGCAACGCGGCGTTACGGTCGAAGTATCGGAGGGCGCGGCCCAGGCCGGCGGCCGCTGCCGCTCCTACTTCGACCCGCAGCTCGGACTGACCATCGACAACGGCAACCACCTCGTGCTGTCCGGCAACACGGCGGTTCACGCCTACCTTGCGGCCATCGGCGCTGCGGACCGGCTCGCTGGCCCGGACAAGGCGGTCTTCCACTGGACCGACCTGCGCACCGGCGAACGCTGGACGCTGCGGCCCAACGAAGGCCCTCTGCCGTGGTGGGCGTTCTCCAACAAGCGCCGCGTGCCGGGAACGCGCGCCATGGACTACCTTTCGCTCCTGCCCCTGATGCAGTCCCAGCCCGGCCGCCGCATGGACGAGGTGATGACCTGCCAGGGATTGCTGTGGGACCGGCTGATCGATCCCTTCCTGCTCGCCGCGCTGAACACCGACCCGCGGGAAGGCTCCGCCGACCTGGCCGGCGCGATCGTGCGGGAGACCCTGGCCAAGGGCGGCGCGGCCTACCGGCCCCGGATCGCGGAACCGACGCTGGCGGCGGCCTTCGTGGAGCCGGCGGTGCGGACGCTGGCGAGCCTCGGTGCGCCGCTGCGGCTCGGCCGGCGGCTTCGGCGCATCGTCCTGGAAGGCGAGCGCGCGACGGCCCTGGTGTTCGCCGACGGCGAGGTCGCGCTCGGCGGCGAGGACGAGGTGGTGCTCGCCATTCCGTCCTGGACGGCCGCCGACCTGCTCCCCGGGCTGACGGTCCCCACCGAGCACCGGGCCATCGTCAACGCCCACTTCCGGATCACGCCTCCCAAGGCCGCGGAGCCCCTGATCGGGGTGATCGGCGGCACGGTGGAGTGGATCTTCGCCTTCGAGGACCGGGTGTCGGTGACCGTCAGCGGCGCGGACCGAATCGTGGACATGGATCGCACTGCGCTCGCCGCCCTGCTCTGGAAAGAGGTCACCGCCGTGCACGGCCTGGCGCCGGAGCTTCCGCCCTGGCAGGTGGTGAAGGAGAAGCGCGCCACCTTCGCCGCCACGCCCGAACAGAACGCCCTGCGGCCCAAGGCGCAAACCCGCTGGAAAAACGTGCTGCTGGCCGGCGACTGGACCGCCACGGGGCTGCCGGCGACGATTGAAGGCGCACTGCGTTCTGGGAGACACGCCGCGGACTTGGCGTTCGCGCGTTCCACCGTGTAGGTCAGTCCTTCGGGGACTAAAGGAAATATGTACGACTCGATTCTGGATGAAGCTCGCCTCATCGGTGAAGTTTCGATCCGAGACCTCAATGGCAGCGTGCAGAAGGCGACGGACGCACTCCTGCGCCTGCAGCAGGCTGACGGCCATTTCGTCTTCGAGCTCGAGGCCGACGCCACCATCCCGTCGGAGTACATCCTGCTGCGCCACTACCTGGCTGAGCCCGATGACCTTGAGCTGGAGCGCAAGATCGGCGTGTACCTGCGCCGCATCCAGGGCGAACACGGCGGCTGGCCGCTGTACCATGGCGGCGCGTTCAACGTGTCTGCGAGCGTCAAGGCCTACTTCGCCCTGAAGATGATCGGCGACCCAGTCGAGGCCCCGCACATGGCCAGCGCCCGCCAGGCCATCCTGGCCGCCGGCGGCGCCGCCGCCACCAACGTCTTCACCCGCATCCAGCTGGCGCTGTTCGGCGAGATCGAATGGGTGGAGATCCCCAACATGCCCGCGGAGTTGATCCTGGCTCCGCGCTGGTTCCCCATCCATCTGTCCAAGATGAGCTACTGGGCGCGCACGGTGATCGTGCCGCTGCTGGTGCTGATGAACCTGCGGCCCCAGGCCCGCAACCCGCGCGGCGTGCACGTGCGCGAGCTGTTCAAGCCCACGGTCAAGTCGCTGCGGGTGTCCAACGTGCCCGACCCGAAGCTCGCCTGGACCATCGGCTTCAACGCGCTGGACGGCGTACTCAAGGTGACCGACGCCCTGTGGCCCAAGCGGCTGCGCAGACGCGCCATCGACGCCTGCGTCGCCTGGGTGGCGGAGCGGCTGAACGGCGAGGACGGCCTGGGCGCCATCTATCCCGCCATGGCCAACAGCGTCATGATGTTCGACGCGCTGGGCTACGGCGAGGATCATCCCCACCGCGCCACCGCTCGCCGCTCCGTAGAGCAGCTGCTCGTGGTCAAGGCGGACGAGGCCTATTGCCAGCCCTGCGTCAGTCCGGTGTGGGACACTTCGCTCGCGGCCCACGCCCTGATGGAGGCCGGTTCGCCCCAGGCCGTTCGCGCGGTGAAGCCGACGCTTGACTGGCTGCGCGCGCGTCAGGTGCTCGACGTAAAGGGCGACTGGGCCGAAATGAAGCCGGACGTGCGGCCCGGCG
>CAXTRP010000445.1:0-2878 GCA_964246615.1 uncultured Caulobacteraceae bacterium
GGGATATAAGTACAGCACGACCGGCCCCTTCTTCAGCGCCTCCGCCAGGCTGAAGCTGAACGGGTGGCCGCCCAGCGTCGCGGGCGCGGTGAAGTCGGGCGCTGACGCGCCCACCGGCAGGGCTGCGGCCGCCGGGCTCGCCACCGCCGCGCACACCGCCGCCGCTAGGCTCATCCCCGCCAACATCTGCTTCATCGTGATCCTCCCGCCCGTGGCCGGGCGTCATCAAACCTATGCCAAGACGCGGCGTGAAGCGAGGGCTCCGCTTGCTTGCCGCACCGGCCCCGCCGGCTCGCCTCTTCACCTTGGCGGGAGCTGTGTTATCGTTCCGATGGGGAAATCGGGGGACGGGGCATGACGACTGTAGAACAGACGGGAATGGTAGGGTCGCGCTTCGCGCTGTCGCGGGTGGCCGAGCTCACCTTCGACATCGTTCGGCGCGATTTCGTCGCGGTGTACGGGTTGGCGCTGGCGATCAACGTCCTCCCGGTGTTCCTGAACGTCTTTCTCGCCAAGACTTTCGTATCGACGGCGCAGCTCCAAACGGGGCGGGGACTGCCGCGTTTCATGGGTCCCGGTTTCATCGTCTTGGGGCTGGTCACCCTTCTTTTCACCATGCTGGTCTACGGCGCCCTGTCCTGGGGAGCGGCTGAGCGCCTGCAGGGACGTACGCCGAGCATGGCTGAGCGGTTCACCGTCACCTTTCGGGTCATGCTGGTGCTGATCGAGGTGGCCATCCTCGGATACATCGCCATTGTGTTCGCATCGATCCTGCTGGTCGTTCCAGGGCTGATGCTGGCGACGGCTTGGGCGGCGGTGGTCCCGGTGGCGGTCACCGAGAAGACCGGCGTCTTCGCAAGCTTCCGCCGCAGCGGAGAGCTGACAAAGGGCCATCGCTGGGGCGTCTTCCTGCTGCTGCTGGTGTTCTGGATCGGCAGCCTGATCGTCACCCTGCTGACGGGCGTGCTCTCGCGGGCCGCGTTCGGAGTGTCCAGTTCGCTGTTCGCGGCCCAGCCGCTCGGACCTATCCTTTATCTGACCACCTTCATCAACCTGCTGGTCAGCAGCCTGGTGACGTGCGTGGGCGCGGTCGGCGTGGGCGTCGTCTACCACGAACTGCGCGCCCTGAAGGGTGGCTTCGACGTCGGCCGGCTCACCGAGGTGTTCTCGTAAGGGGCAGGCGCGCGCCTTCGGAACGGGGGCGCGCGCCTGCGGGTTTCCGCGGACCCCCTTCCGAGGACGCCGCCATGGACTACGTCAACCTCGGCCACACCGGCCTGAAGGTCTCGCGCCTGTGCCTTGGCTGTATGACCTATGGCGACAAGAGCTGGCGCGACTGGATCCTGACGGAGGAGGAGAGCCGGCCTTTCTTCCGCCAGGCCTGGGAAGCGGGGATCAACTTCTTCGACACCGCCGACATCTACTCCTTTGGCGCGAGCGAGGAGGTCACCGGGCGCGCCTTACTCGAGCTGGCGCCCCGGGACGAGCTGGTCATAGCGACTAAGGTGTTCAACCCGATGAGCAAGGCTCCCAACAACAGGGGCCTTTCGCGCAAGCACATCATGGCGAGCATCGACGCAAGCCTGAAGCGTCTCGGGACCGACTATGTCGATCTCTACCAGATCCACCGCTTCGACGAGCACACGCCCATGGAGGAGACCATGGAGGCGCTGCACGACGTGGTGAAGGCCGGCAAGGCGCTCCATATCGGCGCATCGACCATGTACGCCTGGCAGTTCCTGAAGATGAACAGCGTCGCCGAACGCCACGGCTGGCCGCGCTTCGTCTCCATGCAGCCGCAGTACAACCTGCTCTACCGGGAGGAGGAGCGGGAAATGTTGCCGCTATGCCGGGCCGAGGGCGTGGGCGTCATCCCGTGGTCGCCGCTGGCCCGCGGCTTCCTCGCCGGCAACCGCAAGCGCGGCGGGGGCGGGGAGACCAGCCGCGCCAACACCGACGCCTTTGCCGACAAGCTCTATGGCCAGGACGCCGACTTCGACGTGGTGGACGCCGTGGCCGCGGTGGCCCGGCGCAAGGCCGTTCCGCCGATGCAGGTCGCGCTGGCCTGGGTGCTGTCCAACCCCGCCATCACCGCCCCGATCATCGGCGCCAGCAAGCCGAACCACATCGGTGACGCGGTGGCCGCCCTGGAGGTCAAGCTGGACGAGGACGACGTCAAGGCGCTCACCGCGCCCTACAGGGCCAAGGCGGTGCTGGACCACGGCGTCTGACGGCCGGGCCGACACGCCGGCCCGGATCGCTGCGTCAGCCGGGAGCGATCAGCGCGCCGAGCGCGGCGAGGAGCACGCCGCCGCGCGAGGCCGCCAGCTTCATCTCGCCCTTCTGAAGCTCTGCCAGCAGGACGCTGGCCGAGGCGGCGAGCACGACCGCGGCGCCTAGGCGCCGGGTGGGCCGGATGACCATGAGCAGGCCGCCCAGCACCTCGGCGCCCGCCAGCTTTCGCATCTGAGCCGGTGACCAGCCGAGCTGCCTGAACAGGGTGTCATAGGCGCGGTCGCCGAGGAGCTTGTCGGCTCCGGCAAGCGCGATGGCGGCGCCGGCCACAGGGTAGGGCGTTGGCATGAGATGATCTCCTCGCCTTGCCAACGCCGTCGGGCCGGCCGGGTTCAAGCCGGCGGATCAGGTCATGTCCGGCACGTTCGCCTCCAGCTCGGCCAGCCATGCCTGCACAGACGCATCGGACGGCATGCGCCAGTCGCCGCGAGGCGACAGAGACCCGCCGGAAGACAGCTTGGGGCCGTTGGGCATGGCGGAGCGCTTGAACTGGCTGGCGAAGAAGCGGCGAAGGAACAGGGCGAGCCAACGCTTGATCTCGGGGAGGTCGTAGGCCGTGCGATCGGCGGGCGCGATGTCCTGC
>CAXTRP010000446.1:0-2875 GCA_964246615.1 uncultured Caulobacteraceae bacterium
GTCCACGCCGATGCCGATGTAATCGCTGATCTTCTTGCGGTGGGCCGACGAGACCACGGGGCCATACTGGGCGGCGGCGTCCGAGGAGACGCCGACCTTTAGGGTCTCGATCTCCGCCACCATGCGCTTGCGCAGCTCGTCGGCGGTCTTCTTGCCGACGGGAACGGCCACCGGCAACGCCATGCAGCGCTCGCCCGCCGAGCCGAAGGCGGCGCCGGCCAGGTCCTTCACCACCTGGTCCATGTCGGCGTCGGGCATGATGATCCCGTGGTTCTTGGCTCCGCCCATGGCCTGCACGCGCTTTCCAGCCTTCGCCCCCTCCATGTAGACATAGTGGGCGATGTCGGAGGAGCCGACGAAGCTGACCGCCTCGATGTCGGGGTGCTGCAGGATGGCGTCCACCGCCACCTTGTCGCCGTGCACCACGTTCAAGACGCCTGCCGGTGCGCCAGCCTCCATCGTAAGCTCGGCCAGCCGCACGGGCACCGACGGGTCCCGCTCGCTGGGCTTGAGGATGAAGGTGTTGCCGACCGCGATCGCCACCCCGAACATCCACATCGGGATCATGGCGGGGAAGTTGAACGGGGTGATACCGGCGACAACGCCAAGCGGCTGTCGCATGGAGTAGACGTCGATACCCGGCCCGGCGCCTTCGGTGTACTCGCCCTTCAGGACGTGGGGGATGCCGCAGGAGAACTCGATCACCTCCAGCCCGCGCTGGATGTCGCCCCGGCTGTCTGCGGTCACCTTGCCGTGCTCGGAAGACAGCAGCTCGGCCAGCTCGGCCATGTTCGCCTCGATCAGGCGCTTGAACTCGAACATGACCCGCGCCCGGCGCTGGGGGTTGATGGCCGCCCAGGGGCCTTGCGCCTTCACCGCGGCCTGCACCGCTGCATCCATGTCCTCGATGCTGGCCAGGGCCACGCGCGCCTGAACCTCGCCGATGTTGGGGTCGTAGACGTCGCCGAAACGGCCCGACGTTCCAGCCAGCGCCTGTCCGTTTACGAAGTGCTGAATGTCGCGCACGAGCGCTTCTCCTGTCTGTCGCAAGCCAGCCGCCACCCCTAGAACTCCGGGCGAGCGGCCAGCTCATGCCCGTCCTGCAGGATTTCGACGTTCCCTTCAACTCCAAGGCACGCGAACCTTCGGGCGAGCGCGCGCCGAAGTTCCACACCATCAGCACCTGATCCTTGCACCGTTTGCTCTCCCACTTTTCGGCCTTTGCGGGGTCAAGCAGCCTGCTCAGCCAGGACCGTGGAGCATCGGGATCGAGGCCGTCTCGACGAACGACGACGGGGATCGGAATTGTGAGCTTCAGCGGGAGACCGCCGTTAGCGATCCTTTTCCGGCTAACGCTCGCCACCGCCTCTTAGAGCGTCGCCCAGCAGGTTGACCGCCATGACGCTGGCGAAGATCAGCAGGCCCGGCGGGATCGACAGCCAGGGTGCGCTCACCAGCCAGGGCTCCGCCTGGTTCAACAGGTTGCCCCAGGTAGGGACCGGCGGCTGCACCCCGAAGCCCAGGAACGACAGGGCGGACTCCAGCATGATCGAGCCGGCCACAGCGATGGTCGCCGAGACGATGACGGGGCCGAGCGCATTGGGCAGGACGTGGCGCGCGATGATCCGCGCCGGGCCGGCGCCCAGCGCCCGCGCCGCGGTGACGAAATCCAGCGACGCCAGGCTCATCACCTGGGCTCGGATCACCCTGGCCGGCGCCATCCAGATCAGGCCGGCGATCGTCACCACCAGCAGTGGCGGGCTCGGCCGCAGCAACGCTGAGATCACCAGCACGAGCGGGAGGGCCGGGATGGACAGCATCACGTCTGTGAAGCGCATCAGCAGGCTGTCCACCCAGCCCCCAAAATAGCCCGCCAGCGCGCCCACAAGCGTGCCGATGGCGGTGGCCACCACAGCGCTCGCCACCCCCACCGCCAACGAAATGCGCCCGCCCGCCAGCACCCGGGTGAGCGCGTCGCGGCCGAGCTCGTCGGTTCCCAGCCAGTGGGCCGCCGATGGGGCGGTAGGCTGGCCGAGCAGCGCCAGGCTCTGCTGGTCGTAGGCGTAGGGCGAAAGCCAGGGGCCGAGCACTACCGCCGCTCCGATCATCGCCAGCACCCCCAAGCCAGCGACGGCCGGTGGACCGAGGCCGAGACCCGCCGCACGGCGACGCAGGCTGGTCCAGCGACTGGTCGAGGTGGCGAGGGCCAAGGTGTCAGCCACGGCGCACCCGGGGGTCCAGCGCCGCCTGCGCCAGGTCGACGGCGACGTTGCCCAAGATCACCGCGGCCGATCCCATCATCAGCACGCCCATCAGCACGGGGTAGTCGCGCCCGTTCATACTCTCGATGAACAGGCTGCCGACGCCGGGCCAACCGAAGACCGACTCGGTGATCACCGCGCCCGAGATGACGCTGGCGAGGTCGAGCGCGATGACGCTTATCGCTGGCACGATGGCGTTGCGCAGCGCATGGCGAAACAGCACGCCCATCTCGCCAACGCCTTTGGCGTAGGCGGTGCGCACGTAGTCCTTCTGCAGCGCCTGCATCATTCCGGCGCGGAAATACCGGCTCCAGCTTGCGACCGTCGCCAGCGCCAGCACGCCTGCGGGCATGACGAGGTGCGCCAGCCGGTCTCCCAGCGACCCGGTTCCCCCAATGCTCCGAAGCCCCGCCGACGGCAGCCAGCCCAGGGCCACGCTGAACAGCAGCTGTAACAGCAGCGCCAGCCAGAACACCGGGATCGACAGGCCCAATAGCGACACGCCGCCGAGCAGGTGGTCGATCCAGCTTCCCGCCCGCGCTGCGCCCGCCACGCCCAGCGGGACCGAGATGGCCAGCGCCGCGGCCATGGCCACGCCGCCAAGCTCAAGCGTC
>CAXTRP010000447.1:0-2870 GCA_964246615.1 uncultured Caulobacteraceae bacterium
CACATCATGGATGTCGGGCACCTTGGAGCAGCCGACCCCCTGGTCCACCCAGCGCACCACATAGCCCAGCACGCCCTGGGCGTTGTTCTCCAGCTCCTCGCGAACTTCGTCGCCGGACCAGTTCCGTCCTGGCGCGGCCACGGGCGCGGTGAGCAGGCCGTCCAGCGAAGGGGCGGGCTGGCCCTGCAGTTCGGCTTGGCGGCCCGCAACGTCGACCTCGTGGTAGTGGGTGGCGTGCAGGGTGGCGGCCGTCGGCGAGGGCGTCCAGGCGGTGGTGGCGCCGGAGCGCGGATGGCCGATCTTGTCGCGGAGCATGTCGGCCATCTTGTCCGGCGCGGCCCACATGCCCTTGCCGATCTGGGCGCGCCCGGCGAAGCCCGCGGCCAGGCCGATGGCGACATTGCGGGCCTCATAGGCGGCGATCCAGGGGCTCGCCTTCATCTCCGCCTTCCGGATCATCGGCCCGGCGCGCATGGAGGTGTGCATTTCGTCTCCGGTGCGGTCCAGGAAGCCGGTGTTGATGAACACCACCCGGTGCTGCACGGCCGCGATACAGGCGGCGAGGTTGGCCGACGTGCGACGCTCTTCGTCCATCACGCCGACCTTGATCGTGTGGCGCGGAAGGCCGAGCAGGTCCTCCACCGCGTCGAACAGGGCGTCGGTGAAGGCCGCCTCCTCAGGTCCGTGCATCTTCGGCTTGACGATGTAGATCGAGCCCTTGGCGCTGTTCCCGAAGCGGCCGAGGCGCTTCAGGTCGTGCACGGCGCAAAGGCTGGTGACGACGGCGTCCAGCACCCCCTCCGGAGCCTCAGAGCCGTCCGGGAGGCGCACAGCAGGCGTGGTCATCAGGTGGCCGACGTTGCGGATGAAGAGCACGGACCGGCCTGGCAGGACCAGCTCGGAGCCGTCCGGGGCGGTATAGCTGCGGTCGGGCTCCAGCTTGCGGGTGAGCGTCGCGCCGCCCTTGTCGAAGCTGGCCTCCAGCGTTCCCTTCATCAGTCCCAGCCAGTTGCCGTAGGCCGTCACCTTGTCGGCGGCGTCCACTGCGGCGATGGAATCCTCCAGGTCCACGATAGTGGTCAGGGCGGACTCCAGGATCACGTCAGCGACGCCCGCCGGGTCGGTCGCGCCGATGGGGCTGGCGCGGTCGAGGACGATCTCGATGTGCAGGCCATGGTGCTGCAGCAGGATGGCCGAGGGCGCCGCCGGCTCGCCGCGATGGCCGACGAAGGCGGCAGGGTCGGCAAGCGCCGGGACCAGTACGCCGTCGTTGACCGTGTAGCCGGTCGCGTCGGCGTGGGAGCCTTCTGCACGGGGGACGGCGCGGTCAAGGAAGGCCTTGGCCCAGGCGATGACCTGGGCTCCACGTTGGGGATCGTAGCCCCTGCCTTCGGCGGCTTCGGGGATTGCGTCGGTTCCGTACAGCGCGTCGTAGAGGCTGCCCCAGCGGGCGTTGGCGGCGTTGAGCAGGAAGCGCGCGTTCAGCACCGGCACCACCAGCTGCGGCCCGGCGAGACTCGCCACCTCGGCGTCCACGTTGGGCGGGTCGATGGTGAAGGGTGGGGGCTCGTCCACCAGATAGCCGATTTGGCGCAGGAAGCCGGCGTAGTCCCCAGGCGCGATCACCGTCCCCTTGCGGTCCTCGCACCAGGCGTCGATCTGCGCCTGCAGCTCATCGCGGCGCGCGAGAAGGGTGCGGTTCTGCGGCGTGAACCGGGTGAAGATGTCCGCCGTCCCACGCCAGAAGGTGTCGGCGTCAAGGCCGAGACCGGCCAGCGCTTCGTCCTCGATGAACCGGACCAGCGGTTCGGCGACCTGAAGGCCCGCCTTGTCCATATAGCCGTCCATGCCCGACCTCTCGCGCCTGAGCCTCGCGCCTGCCCTATAGGAGGGCCTGCCGTATAGGGGAAGCGCGAGGAGGGCGTCGGGGCCGCCGCATCACGCGCTCCAGACCGGCGTGGCGAGAGGGACTGCCGCCTTGCGCCGCATCGGCCGCATTTCGGGACGCCAGCGCGTCACGCCCAAGGCGCCGTCTACGGTCTCCACCGCGGCGCTGCAGCTTTCCACCCAGTCGCCGCAGTTGACGTAGGCGACGCCATCGATCCCGCGTGCGCCTGCACTGTGGATGTGGCCGCAGATCACGCCGTCGAAGCCCCGGCGGAGCGCCTCCGCCGCCAACGCGGTCTCGAACGCCTCCACCACGCGGCGCGCCAGGGCGGACCTTCGCTTGGCCCATGCCGCCACACTCGCGTCGGCCAGCCCCATCCAGCGCCGGCCGAAACGCGCAGCGCCGTCCAGCCGCATGAGGGCGCGGTAGGAGAGGTCGCCCACCATCCGGGCCAGAGCGCTGTCACGAGCCCCTGGGTCGTAGGCGTCGCCGTGAACGAGCAGGTAGCGCCGGCCATCGGCGGAGCGGTGCTCCGCCTCGTGCTCCACGACGATCCCGCCCCGCCGGAAGCCGCAGTAGTCTCTGGCGAACGCATCGTGGTTGCCGGGGATATAGGTCACCGCGACGCCCGCGTGGGCCAAAGCGAACAGGCGATCGATGACCGCTGCGTGCGCCGCCGGCCAGAACCACCGCCGCTGTAGCCGCCAACCGTCGACGATGTCGCCAAGCAGGTAGAGCCGTTCGCACTCCAACCCCTCCAGGAAGGCCAGCAAGGCCTCGGCCCGGCAGGCGCGGGCGCCGAGGTGGACATCCGAGATGAAGACGCTGCGGTAGCGGCGGCGGGTCATGTCGGCCATGCGCCTAGGGTCCAGGGCGGTTGACGAACACCTTCTGGGCTGAGTCGGTGACGCGGCGATGACGCATGCCAGGGCCAGGCGCCACAGCGTCTACGCCAAATCTTCACTGAAAATTCACGTCCGCC
>CAXTRP010000448.1:0-2866 GCA_964246615.1 uncultured Caulobacteraceae bacterium
GACCGCGGCATTCCACCAAAAGTGAGTCAGAGCCAACTTTGGACGCCGTTTGACAGTCTGCGGCTGTGCTTGAGCTTTGAGAAGCAGCGTTCAACAAGATTTCTCAAGGCGTAGAGGTGGCCGTCGATGACGGGCTGGACTTTGCGGTTGCGCTTGGGCGGGATGACGGCGACGACGCCACGATTGCGGATTCGGACGATGCCGCCACCCTATTCCGATTTGATGCCGCCACCCTCGGAGGAGGTCTTCGTAGGCCAGTTCAGAAGGGCGTGATTGGTCTCGTTCGTCAAGCGGCTGGTGTGCGGCGGGTACGTCGCATGGAGTCGCCGCTGAGCTCGAGCCGGTGGGCGTTGTGGACGAGGTGATCCAGGATGGCGTCGGCGTAGGTGGCTTGGCCGATGACCGTATGCCAGTCGGGCACGGGGAGCTGGCTGGTGATCAGGGTGGAGCGCCGGCCGTACCGATCTTCCAGGATCTCCAGCAGGTCATGGCGCGCCTGATCGTCGAGCGGGCTCAGCCCCCAGTCGTCCAGGATCAGGAGCTGGACGGCGCCCAGCGCCTTGAGGCGGCGGCCGGCGCTGCCGTCGCCGTGGGCTAGGGCGAGCTCGTCGAACAGCTTGGGGACACGGACGTAGAGAACGGCGTGGTTGTCTCGGCAGGCCTGGTGGCCAAGCGCGCAGGCCAACCAGGATTTTCCTGCGCCGGTGGGTCCGGTGATCGCCAAGTTCTCGTGAGCAGTGATCCAGTCGCCTTTCAGCAGCTCCTGCATGAGCCGCCGGTCCAGCCCGCGAGGGGCGCGGTAGTCGATATCCTCCGGGCAGGCCTGGTGGCGGAGCCTGGCGGACCGCAGGCGCGCGCCAAGGCGCTTGTCATGGCGGTGAACGGCCTCGCGGTCGAGCAGCAGCGCCAGCCATTCGGCGTGACGTAGACCTGCGGTCTGGTCGCTGTCGTTGAGCTCGGTGAAGGCTTTGGCCATGCCTTGCAGGCCAAGAGCGTTCAGCTGGTCCAGGGTAGGATGGGTCAGCACTGTCGTTGCCTCCTTAGTGGTAGTAGCGGGATCCACGGATGTTGACGTGCAGCGACGGCACGCCTTGCCCATCTTCGGCTGTGGTCTTTCGGCTGCGCGTCGGGGGCTGGCTATCCAGGTGGTTGTCCAGGATCGACTTGACCGAGCCGTAGGTCTTGGCCCCGACCTCCAGGGCGCGACGGCAGGCGGCCTCGACACGGGCCGCGCCGAACGGCCTGACCAGACGCACCACGCCCAGGCACGTCCGGAAGCCCTGTTCGGGGTGAGGCCGCTCCTCCAGGACCATCTGGTAGAGCATCTCGGTCGAGGGCCCGATGGCGCGCGCCTCGCGCAGGATCCGCTCGAGGGTCCAGTCGCCATAGCGGCGATGGCTGGACGGCATGTGGTCCGACAAGGTGGTGTGCTTGCCGTCGCCGCTGCCGCGAAGGTGCACAGCGATCCGGTCGCCGGAGGCGAACACCTCCACGGTGCGCGCAGTGAAGCACACCTCCACCTGGGTGCGGGCGTGGCGGTAGGGAACCGAGTAGAAGTGGCCCTCCACCTCCACGTGGTAATCCAGCCCGACCTTGCGCACGCGCCATTCCGTCAGGACATAGGGCTCCGCCGGCAGCGGCTTCAGCCGGGGCTGGTCCAGCTCCTCAAACAGCTGGCGGCGGGTGCGACGGACGTAGCGCAGAACGCGCCGTTCGTTCAGCCCGGCCAGCAGCTCAGCTATGGCGTCGTTCACGTCGGCCAGGCTGTAGAAGCGGCGATGGCGCAGCTTGCCCAGCAGCCAGCGCTCCACGATCCGAACGCACGCTTCGACCTTCGCCTTGTCGCGGGGCTTGCGCGGCCGGGTGGGTAGGACGGCGGTGTCGTAGTGCCGGATCAGCTCCGCGTAAGTGCGGTTGACCTGCGGGTCGTAGAAGCAGGCCTTGATCACCGCCACCTTGGGGTTGTCCGGCACGACCAGGGCCGGCGCGCCGCCGAAGTAGTCGAAGGCCTGCACGTGGCCCTCGACCCAGTCGATGAGCTTCTCGTTCCAGCTTGCCCAAGCGAACGACAGACTGGACGCGCCCATCACCGCCACGAAGATGTGGGCCTGGCGGGTGCGCCCGCTCGCCGGGTCCACGATCACCGGCACGGTGTCGCCGGCGTAGTCCACAAACAGCTTCTCGCCGCCCAGGTAAGTCTGGCGCATGGTCACGGGAAGGCGGCCTTCCCAGCTGCGGTAGAGCTCGCAGAAGCGGCTGTACTTGTAGCCGTCCGGCTCTCCATCGATGTACTCGTCCCAGAGGATCTGCAGCGTGACGTGCTTGCGCTTCAGCTCGCGATTGAGCGCCGGCCAGTCGGGCTCCGCCTGCCGCCGGTGACCGTGCTTGCTGCCGCGCTCGCCGTAGAGACGTACCTCGAGCTCTTTGTCGCTGATCTCCCCGGGGACCGGCCACGCCAGGCCAGACTGCTCGAAGCGGGAGAACATCTCCCGCAGGGTGGAGCGCGCCACGCCGGTGCGCCGCGCCACCTCCTGGGTGGACAGCTCACCCTGCCGCTTCAGCTTCAGCATCTCGCGCACGCGGCGCATCGTGATCCTCTCCGTCGGCATCGGCCTCTCCCCAAAAGGGAGCGACCCTAGCGCCCACGAAGACCTCCTCCCGCCGATCTCAGGGTGGCGGCATCATCTCGGAATGGGGTGGCGGGATGATCTCGGAACAGGGTGGCGGCATCATCCCGGAACGGGTGGCGGGATCAGCTCGGAATCGGCAGCCACGATCTTCCAGGTCGGCCAGGATGGCGTCGGCGTCGTGTCCCTTGTCGCCGAGCAGCACCTTCGGCTGAGGGCCAGGCTCGGCCATGACGGGG
>CAXTRP010000449.1:0-2854 GCA_964246615.1 uncultured Caulobacteraceae bacterium
CGTGCAGATCGACATCAAGGGCGACAAGCTGAGCCTGCGCTACCCGATGGAGCTCAACCTGATCGGCGACAGCGCCGACATCGGCTCGGTCCAGGCCGGCCGCTACGCCGATATCATCGCCGTACCCGGCGATCCCCTGAAGGACGTGGCGGAGCTGGAGCACGTCAACTTCGTCATGAAAGGTGGCGTCATCTACAAGGGCGGCCTCCCTGCGGCGGCGTCTCAGTGACGCGGTAGAGCTGGTAGGCCGCCTCGTAGCGCATGAGCCCCAGCGCTCACCGCCCTGATCACCGATGGCAAGACGCCGCCGGTGCTGCGCCCGCTCCACGCGCTATGGGCGAGGCCCTGGCGCTGGGGCTGCACCTGCTGCGTCGGGGCGCTCCGGTGAACAGCGACGGATCGGTCGCAGCGTAGGCGGACCGGCCATCGCCGACGCCGCCGAGGGGAGCAGGACAGCGGCGAGCCTGACCGATTTCGCTCATCCCGACATGTCGCACTCCGGCTGCCGCAGTTTAAGCTTGGCCTTATCGATGGACTGTCGTGGAATAGACGACTGCGCCCCCGGTATCGGGACCACGCGACCGGGGGATTGATGAGACACAACCGTGCAGGCCTGCTGGTGCTTGGCGCGTGGCTCGCCATTCCCGCCGCCGCCGGTGCACAGTCCAACACCCCCGCCGACGCCGCAGCCCTGGCGGCCAAGGGCGTGACGGTTGAGACGGTTCAGGTCACCGGCCACCGCGACGACACCCCCGCCAAGCTCGACCACATCATGCCCGAGGTGGCCGGGACCAAGATCACCGTCACCAAGAAAACCAGCGTCACCAAGCTCGATCAGCAGCCCACAGTCATCGACAACAACCTGCAGCAGCTTTTCGCCCGCTCTCCCGGCATCCTGGTGACGCAGCAGCAGACGCCGACCCAGTTCAACCTGAGCTATCGGGGCCTAGGCAACCCGCAGGAGTCCGAATACGTCCTGGTGCTGCAGGACGGCTTGCCGATCACCACCGACTGGATCGGCTTCCCGACGCTCTACTACCTGCCGCTTACCCAGGGGGTCAGCGAGGTGCAGGAGATCCGCGGCGGATCGAGCCTGCTCTACGGTCCGGAGCCCGCGCCGGCGATCAACTTCGTCTCCAAGCGCCCCGCGCCCGGCGGCCCGCTCACCGGCTATACCGAGCAGGTGGGCGGCAGCGACGGGCTCTATTCCACCTACAACGTGCTGCAGGGATCGGCGGGCAAGCTCTCCTTCCGCACCGACCTCGGCTATGTCCGCTCCGAAGGCGAGCGCACCAACGCCCAGTCCAACGTGCGGGAGGGCGACCTCTATCTGGACTACCGGCCGGACGCGACGCAGCGGATCGGGCTGGACCTGCACGCCTATGACGCCAACTCGGGCGATCCGGGACGCATCGGCTACACCCAGTTCAGGAGCGACCCGTCCTTCTCGCCCACCCCGGACAACCAGGACTGGGTCAGCCGCTATTCCGGCACATTGAGCTACGACCGCGACTTCGCCGGCAGCTGGCGGCTGGAGGGCAAGGTCTGGGGGGCCTACCAGGACCTCGCCAGTCGCTCGGCCGGAGCGTCCCAGGCGCCCACCAGCACCACGCTCCAGGACGAGCTGTTCAGGAGCGAGGGGCTGGACCTGCGCCTGCGCGACCGCTGGGGCCAGGGCGACGCCTTTACCCTAGGTGTGGAGGCCTATCACGACGACGCGCCGTTCCGGCAGTTCACCAGCCCCGACGTGCTGGCCGACAGCAGCGACGACAACGGTGTCGCGCGGCTCCGCCAGGCGCGCCAGTCCAACTACGAGGCCATCTTCGCGGAGAACGTCTTCCGCCTGCCCTATCGCTTCCACGTGGTGCCCTCGGTGCGCATCGAGCGCGAGGAG
Organism: uncultured Caulobacteraceae bacterium; assembly: GCA_964246615.1. GTDB lineage: Bacteria > Pseudomonadota > Alphaproteobacteria > Caulobacterales > Caulobacteraceae > CAHJWH01. The sequence continues at coordinate 1,895 of CAXTRP010000449.1, forward strand.
GTGAAGGTCGACGAGACGGTGCGGCCGCCCTTCCTGCAGCGCCCGCTGCTGGACGTGGACGCCACCCGCTACGTGCCCCTGTTCGGCATCGGCATCGGCAACGACTTCGGCCACCAGAACGAAACCTATTTCAGCGTCACCCAGGGCTGGCGGCCGCTGCGCTTCTTCGACGTGGCCTCGCCCTTCTCCAACGTCGGGCCGGCGAACCTGGCCGACAACTCCAAGTCTGTCAGCTACGAGGGCGGGGTGCACGGCACGCCGGTCACCGGACTGTTCTACGACGCCGGCCTGTTCTGGATCGACTTCGACAACCGCATCGAGACGATCGTGATCAACGCCACCGACTCGGTGAACCAGAACTCCGGCGACACCAGGAACCGCGGCTTCGAGGGCGAGCTGTCCTACGACTTCCTGGCGAGCAGGCCCGGCGGGCGCCACCTGAGCGCCTTCGCCAACCTGCAGCTGCTGGACGCCCGCTTCACCCGCAGCGACCTGGCCAACCAGGTTGGCCGCGTGCCCGCCTTCGCGCCGCACGCGCTCGGCAAGTACGGCCTGACCTACCGGGCGGAGGGGCGTTACAGCGCCAGCCTCACCGGCGTCTCGGTCGGCTCGCAATTTTTCCAGGACAGCGACCTGCCGGGCGGGGTCCCGAGTGCGGCCAGCTACCTGCCAGCCAAGGTGGGGGGCTATACCGTGCTCGATTTCGCGGCCGACTGGTATCTGACCAAGCAGCTGCGCGTGCTGGGCGGGATCTCCAACCTCGGCGACGTGCGCTACTACTCGCGGGTGTTCCAGAACGGCATCGAGCCGGCGCTTGGCCGCAACGTCTATGCGGGTCTGGCGCTCGGGTTCTGAACCGCAAGGCGCCGCGGCCTTGTGGGCGACGGCGACGCGCGCGTAAGAAGACATGACGAGAGTCGGCGGGGCGCCGAATGGCCGGACGGCCTGGACCGACGCCGG
>CAXTRP010000450.1:0-2853 GCA_964246615.1 uncultured Caulobacteraceae bacterium
TTGTCGCGCAGGTAGTCGAAGCCGAACTCGTTGTTGGTGCCGTAGGTGATGTCGCTGCCGTAGGCGCGGTGGCGCTCGGGCTGGGAGAGGCCGTTGATGATCAGCCCGGTGGAAAGGCCCAGCCACGCGTACAGCTTGCCCATGTGCTCGCTGTCGCGGGTGGCGAGGTAATCGTTGACGGTGACCAGGTGCACGCCCTTGCCCTCGAGCGCGTTCAGATAGACGGGCAGGGTGGCGACCAGGGTCTTGCCCTCGCCGGTTCGCATCTCGCCGATGCCGCCCTTGTGCAGGGTCATGCCGCCCACAAGCTGCACGTCGAAGTGGCGCATGCCCAGCACCCGCTTGGAGGCTTCCCGCACCACCGCAAAGGCTTCGGGCAGCAGGTCGTCGAGCTTCTCGCCCTTCTCCACGCGGGCCTTGAACTCCGGTGTCATGGCCTTGAGCTGGTCGTCGCTCAGGCTTGAGAAGCGGGGCTCCAGCGCGTTGATGGCGCTGACCCGGCCCTGCAACTGCTTGACCTTGCGCTCATTGGAGGAGCCGAAAAGCTTTTTGGCGAAGGCGAGCATCGGGAAGTCCAGACGTGAGGGCGCGCAGGCGCGCAAGGCGCGGCCACGGCGGGCAGGGGTTCATTTAGGCGCTATGAGCGGCCGCGGGAATAGCGGCGGATCGCGCGGCCGGAGGTCCTCGCCCCGCCCCGAGTGCGGCGGCTAAAGCGCCTCGCCTCGCAGAAGCCTCGGCGTATCGCCGGCCAGGCCCGCAGCCTCCATCATCATGAAGCGCTTCACCGGGGCCAGGCGGTTCATCTCGCCGGTGACGGCGTTGCGGGCGAGCTTCAGCAGCAAGGTGTCCGATCCATAGGCGCGCACGAAGAAATCGGTCGCCAGGGCGAAGGCCGCTCGGTCCAGCTGGCGCCAGCGGGCGTAGCGGTCCAGCACCAGACTGGAGCCGATGTCCTCGCCCCGGCGGCGCGCCTCCACCAGCACCTCGGCCAGGGCCGCCACGTCCTTGAGCCCCAGGTTCAGCCCCTGGCCGGCTATGGGGTGGATGGAGTGCGCCGCGTCCCCCACAAGCGCCAGGCGCGGGGCGGTCATGCGCTCGGCGATCTGCAGGCCGAGCGGGTAGCCGAACCGCGCCCCGATGAGCTTGGCCGGTCCTAAGGTGTCGCCCAGGCGCCGGTTCAGGTGCGCCTCGAAGGCGGCGTCGCTGGCGGCCAGCAGTGCTTCGCCGCGGGCGGTGGGCTCCACCCAAACCAGGCTGGCGCGCTGGTCGGTGAGGGGCAGGACGGCCAGCGCGGATGGCGGCATGAACAGCTCGTGCGCCACCCCATGGTGAGGTGCGGGCAGCGCCACGGTCCCCACCACCCCCATCTGGCCATAGCTCCAGCCGTTGACGCCGATGCCGGCGTCCGCACGCAGGCGCGATGTCTTGCCATCCGCCGCCACCGCCACCGTCGCCCGGATCGCGCCGCCGTCTGCGAGCTGCAGCACGGTGTCGCTCTCGCCGGCCCTCACCTGTTCCACCCGCGATGGGGCGAAGACGCTGACGCCGGCTGCGACCAGCGCGGTGTGCACGACCAGGCGCAGGCGCCGGCCCTCGATCAGCAGCGCCAGGGGTGCGCCGCCGGTCTCCTCGCCCATCAGGGCCGTGTCGAAGGCCAGCAGGCCTGGCCTCGGAGGTCCTGCCGCCGCGGAGGGCGCGCGGCCTTCGGTGACCAGGATGGAGGTGGCGGCCTGGCCCTGCGCCTCCAGCGTCTCGGCGACGCCGAGTGCGCGGAGCTGGAGCATGTTGGCGTGGGCGATGGCCCAGGCGCGACCGTCGAAATGCTCCGCCAGCCGGGTGTCCAGCGGCTCGGCGTCGAGCAGGGCGACGCTCAGCCCGGCCTTGGCCAGCGACAGCGCCAGTACCGCGCCCGCCGGCCCTGCGCCCACGATCGCTGCGTCGAAGCTCGGGGTCTGCTCGGCCATGGCGGCTTGTCCTACGGCGGGAGCCTCGCGTCCAGCCGACGCCGGCCCTGGCGGTCGGCGTAAACGGCGGTTAACCCTTGGGGGTCCATGAGCTTGGAGCGACTGCGGCGCGTGTCTTGGAGTGAACGATGGCCGACGTGGGGCTGCGTATGAGGCCGCAGGCGGCGGGACCGCAGGCGGGCAAGCCGCAAGCGCCCGGTCCGCGGACCGGGGCGATGGCGCGCGGCCCTGCACCGCGCCTGCACGTGCGTGTCGTCCTTGGGCTCGGCCTCGCCTGGCGTTCGGCGTTGGCGCTGCGGCTTCGCGGAGCGGCGGGGGCGGTGAGCGGGGCGGTGCTCATCGCCAGCTTCGCGACCTTCCGCGCGGCGGACCCCAGCTTCAACGTCGCTTCGGGCGACGCGCCGCATAACGCCATGGGTGGTTTCGGGGCGATCCTGGCCGACCTGGGGCTGCAGACTTTTGGGCTCAGCGCCTGGGTGGGCGCGCTGATGATGATCATCTGGGGCTTCAACCGGGCGGGTGCGGCGGACCCGCGGCTGAACCGGGGCGAGCTGCGGGTGCGGGGGCTGTCCGGCGCCTTGGGCACGTTGCTGCTGGCAGGCGTTCTCTGCGCGCCCCAGCCGCCGGCGGCCTGGCCCCTTGCGCGAGGTCTTGGCGGCGTGTTCGGCGACGCCCTGCTGGATGGGGTGTCGCACGGTCTGGCGATGGTGCGGCTGCCGCATGTGCGGCTGCTGGCGGCGAGCCTGCTCGGCCTGTGCGCCGCCCCGGCCCTGGCGTTCGGCGCCAGCCTGCGCGGGCGCGACGTCACCGAGTTCTTCGGCTGGATGCAGAGTCGGCCCCGCAAGGCGCCGGCGCCGGCCGTCGCCGGTCAGTCCGCGCCCGGAACGGG
>CAXTRP010000451.1:0-2852 GCA_964246615.1 uncultured Caulobacteraceae bacterium
CTTGGGTTGGCGGGATCAGCTTCGAGCTTCTGGCGCAGGTGCTGCATGACGATCCGCAGGTAATGCACGTCTTCAGCGTGGGACGGGCCCCAGGTGCCGGTGAGCAATTGACGGTGGGTCACGACCCGGCCCGCCGCTTTCACCAGCTGGGCCAGCACATTGTACTCCCTCGGTGTCAGCTTCACGAACACGCCGGCCCGCTTGACGGTATGGTGAAGCAGATCAATCTCGATGTTGTGGGTCTTCACAAGTGTTGGAGCGCCTTCCAGGGTAAGCTTGTTTCGCATCGCGGCGCGCAGCCGGGCCAAAAGCTCTCCAACCGCGAAGGGTTTTTGAACATAGTCGTCGGCGCCGAGATCGAGCGCGTTGATCTTCTCCATCTCACGCTCGCGCGCTGAAAGGATCAACACCGGTCCCTTGTAGAAAGCGCGGGCGCGTTTCAGCACCACCTTGCCGTCCATGTCGGGCAGGCCGAGGTCCAGGATCAAGGCGTCCGGCGGTTGGGTCGCCAACAGCGTCAGGCCTTCTTCGCCGAGCAGCGCCGGAATGGGCTCGTAGCCGGCAGCTTCGAGCGCTGGCGCCAGGAAGCGGTGGATCTGGGGTTCGTCGTCGACAACCAGGATGCGGGGCTTGATGGACATGGTTGCCGGCGCTCAGGGTGACGCGAGCCGGCGGACGTCGCCCTTCGCGCCAGCCGCTCACATCCTTGCTGGCAGCCGCGCATCCAGGGCGCGATTGGCGAGCAGGACGTTCACCCGCGGCTCGCCCAGCACGATCAGGCTCCGGCCCTTGGTCGCCCCGTTGATGATCGCCTGCACGGCTGCGGGCGCGGCGTGGCGGGCGGTTGCGATGCGGCTGATCTGAAGCTCGGCGTTCTCCGGCGAGATGTCGGGGTCGAGGCCTGAGGCGGAGGCTGTCACCGCGTCCACGGGGATCACAGCGCCCGGCGAGGCCTTGGCCAGGCCGGCCGCGTCACCAGCGACCCGCTGCGCCAGCTTGGGGTCCAGCGGCCCGTAGTTCGAGCCGCCGGATGAGGTCGGATCGTAGCCGTTTCCCGCCGCCGAGGGCCGCGGATGCAGATACTCAGGCCGGGCGAACCCTTGCGCGATCAGGCGCGAGCCGATCACCTGGCCGCCCGCTCCGTGGATCAGGCTTCCGTTTGCGGGGCCGCTCAGCAGCGCCTGGGACAGGCCGGTGATGGCCAGCGGGTATGCGAGGCCCGTCAGCAGGGTGAAGAGCGCGATCATCACGACCGCGGGACGCAGGTGGGTGAGCATCGGACTGTATCCTCAGGCCAAGTGCAGGGCGGAGACGATCAGGTCGATCGCCTTGATGCCGATGAACGGCGCCACGACCCCGCCGACGCCGTAGATCAGCAGATTGCGGCTCAGCAGGGCGCCAGCGCCGATGGCCCGGTACTTCACACCCCTGAGCGCCAGCGGGATCAGGGCCACGATCACCAGCGCATTGAAGATCACCGCTGACAGGATCGCGCTGTTGGGGCTCGACAGGTGCATGACGTTCATCGCGCCCAGCGCGGGCAGCGAGGTCACGAAGATCGCCGGGATGATGGCGAAATACTTGGCCACGTCGTTGGCGATGCTGAAGGTCGTCAGGGCGCCGCGAGTGATCAGCAGCTGCTTACCGGTCTCCACGATCTCGATGACCTTGGTGGGGTCGCTGTCGAGGTCGACCATGTTGCCGGCCTCGCGCGCGGCCTGGGCCCCGGTCTGCATGGCGACACCCACGTCCGCCTGAGCGAGCGCGGGCGCGTCGTTGGCGCCGTCGCCGCACATGGCGACCAGCCGGCCCTTGGCCTGCTCGTCACGGATCAGGCGCAGCTTGTCTTCCGGCGTCGCCTCGGCCAGGAAGTCGTCCACCCCGGCCTCGGACGCGATGGCGGCGGCGGTGACCGGATTGTCGCCGGTGATCATCACCGTGCGCAGGCCCATGCGACGCAGGTCGGCGAAGCGTGTCTTGACGTTGGGCTTCACCACGTCCTTCAGGTGGATCACGCCCACCAGACGGTCGCCCTCGGTAACGGCCAGCGGCGTGCCGCCGGAGCGGGCGATGCGGTCCACCGCCGCCCCCAGCTCTGCCGGCATGCGGGAGCGGTCGAGCTCCAGGGACTTCAGCACCGCGTCCACCGCCCCCTTGCGCCAGGACAGGGTCCCGATCTCCAGGCCCGACTGGCGGGTGGTGGCGCTGAACGGGATCGGCTTGGCGTCGGCCGGCATTTCCGCGTGCACGCCGGCTTCACGGGCCAGGTCCACGATGGAACGCCCTTCCGGCGTTTCGTCGGCGAGGCTGGCCATCAAAGCGGCGCGCATGGCCGCCTGCGGAGGCAGGCCGGGCGCCGCGACCACTTCAGTGGCCATGCGATTGCCGAAGGTGATGGTGCCGGTCTTGTCCAGCAGCAGGGTGTCCACATCGCCCGCCGCCTCCACCGCCCGACCGGATGTCGCCAGCACGTTGAACTTCAACAGCCGATCCATCCCGGCGATACCGACCGCCGAGAGCAGCCCGCCGATGGTGGTGGGGATCAGGCAGATGAACAGCGCGCCCAGTACGAGCGGGTCCAAGTTCACGCCCGAATACTTACCAAGGCCAAGCAGCGTCACCACGGCGATCTCGAAGATCAGGGTCAGGCCGGCCAGCAGCACGGCCAGCGCGATCTCGTTGGGGGTCTTCCTGCGATCCGCGCCCTCGACCATGGCGATCATGCGGTCGAGGAAGCTGGAGCCTTGCGCCGCGGTCACCCGGACCTTCAGCCAGTCCGACACGACGGTGGTGCCGCCCGTCACCGCAGACCGGTCGCCGCCGCTCTCCCGGATCACCGGCGCGCTCTCGCC
>CAXTRP010000452.1:0-2850 GCA_964246615.1 uncultured Caulobacteraceae bacterium
GATCGCGTTTGCAATCCCGACGCTCGCCACCAGCATCCTGCAATCGCTCAACGGATCGATCAACACGGTCTGGATCGGCCACCTGATCGGCGAAGGTGCGCTCGCCGCCACCTCCAACGCCAACATCATCATGTTCCTGCTGTCGGCCGGGGTGTTCGGGTTCGGCATGGCCGCGACGATCCTGATCGGCCAGGCCATGGGACGGCGCGACCTCAACGACGCCCGACGGGTGATCGGCGCAGCGGTCGGCCTGTTCATCGCCATCTCCATCGTCACGGCCCTCGCAGGCTGGATGTTCGCCCCGCAGATGCTGGGCCTGCTGGCGACGCCGGGGGCAGCCATGCCGTTGGCGCTGGCCTATCTGCGGGTGATCTTCCTGGCCATGCCGGCGGCGTTCCTCATGGTGCTGCTGATGATGGGGCTTCGCGGCGCCGGAGACTCCCTGACGCCGTTCTGGTTCATGGGGATCAGCGTGCTGCTCGACAGTGGGCTGAACCCGGTCTTCATCCGCGGGTTCGGCCCGATCCCGGCCATGGGGATCGCCGGGTCGGCCACGGCCACGGCCATCGCCAACTACGTCAGCCTCACAGCGCTGCTCGGCTACATCTACGTCCGGGATCTGCCGCTCCGGCTTCGCGGGCCGGAGCTGCGCTATCTTGTCCCCAAGATGACCCTGGTCCGCACCATCGTCGCCAAGGGCCTGCCCATGGGGGTGCAGATGATGGTGGTGTCCACTTCGGGGCTGGCGATGATCGGGTTGGTCAACCGCCAGGGTCTGGCGACCACGGCCGCCTTCGGCGTAGCGTCCCAGCTCTGGACCTACATCCAGCTCCCCGCCATGGCCATCGGGGCTGCGGTCTCGGCGATGGCGGCGCAGAACATCGGCGCAGGTCAGTGGGACCGGATCGGGCGCATCACCCGCTCAGGCCTGGTGTTCAACTTGCTGCTGACCGGCGGGCTGGTGGGCGCGGTAGCCCTGGCCGACCGCGCGGCGCTCGCCGCCTTCCTCGTCTCCAGCAGTCCGGCGACCCCGATCGCCGAGCACATCAACCAGCTGGTCAGCTGGAGCTTCATCATGTTCGGCATGACCATGGTGCTGTTCGGCGTGGTGCGGGCGAACGGCGCGGTGCTGGCGCCTCTGATCATCCTGGCCGTCTCCATGTTCCCGGTCAGGCTCGGCGCCGCCTTTGCGCTGCGGCCTTGGCTCGGCTCGGACGCCCTGTGGTGGAGCTATCCTCTCGGCTCGGCCACGTCCCTGATCATGGCGATCCTGTACTACCGCTACGGCGGCTGGCGCACCGCCCGTCTCGGGCCGGTCGCCGGGGTGGAGGCGGAGGAGCAGGCGATCACCCCCGCCGAACAGCAGGGCGCGGGCGTGCACGCGCCGGCCTGACGACGCGACCGGCCTGTCTCGGACCGGCTTGCATCCATGAGAGGCAGGCGTCACCAGGGCGTGAGCGGCGGGCTTCAAATGCTAAAGGCTGGAGGGCTTCGCCCGCTAACCCAACCGCAAGGGTCCTCAGGCTATGAATGCGCCGCTTAGAGGCGAGGAACTGCAGATGGCCGCACGCCTGGAACGTCGGAGCGAGGACGTGGCGCTGCTGCAGGACGACCGTCCCCTGGAGCTTACCATCCTGATGCCCTGCCTGAACGAGGCGGAGACCATCGAGGTCTGCGTCAAGCAGGCCTGCGGCTATCTGGAACGGACCGGCATCGCAGGCGAGGTGCTGGTGGCCGACAACGGCTCCACCGATGGCTCTCAGGGCTTGGCCATGGCGGCCGGCGCGCGTGTGGTGATGGTGCTGGAGAAGGGCTACGGAGCGGCGCTCATGGGCGGCATCCGGGCGGCGCACGGCCGCTACGTGGTCATGGGCGACGCCGACGACAGCTACGACTTCGACTCGACGATCCGTTCATGGAGCGGCTGCGCGCCGGCGACGCCCTGGTGATGGGCAACCGGTTCAAGGGCGGCATCGCCAAGGGCGCCATGCCCTTCCTGCACCGTTACCTGGGCAATCCGGTGCTGAGCTTTCTCGGCAAGCTGTTCTTCGCCATTCCGGTCAACGATTTCCACTGCGGCCTGCGCGGCTTCTCGCGCCAGGCCATGCTGGATCTGAACCTCACCACCTCGGGCATGGAGTTCGCCAGCGAGATGGTCGTGAAGACCGCGCTGAACGGCCTGCCGATGAGCGAGGCGCCCACGACGCTGAAGCCAGACGGACGCTCGCGCGCGCCCCATCTGAAGACTTGGCGCGACGGCTGGCGCCACCTGCGCTTCCTGCTGCTGCATAGCCCCAAATGGCTGTTCATCTATCCGGGCGCGGCGCTGATCGCCCTGGGCGTGCTGCTGTCGGCGGCGCTGGCCACCGGGCCGGTGCGGCTGAACGCCCACGTCTCCATCGACGTCCATTCCATGCTGGCGTCCTGTTTCGCGGTCATCTTGGGCGTGCAGTTGATCATGTTCGGGGCCCTGGCCCGTCGCTACGGCGAGATCGAGGGCTTCCTGCCCGCCACCCACAAGGCCATGCGCAAGCTGGTGCTGGGCCTGACGCTGGAAACGGTGCTGCAGGCCGCCGGCGTGGTGTTGCTGGCCGGGGTCCTGGGCGCGGCCTGGGCGGTCTGGACCTGGGCCTCCAGCGGCTTTGGCCCCATCGTCTACGACCACATCATGCGCGTGCTGATCCTGTCGCTGACCGCGATCACGGTCGGCGTTCAGCTGGCGGCCTCGGGCTTCCTAGCGTCCGTGTTCACCCTGCGCCGATGAGCCAGACCCGCCGCGCGAGCCTGCGCGGATGGGGGGTCACAGCGCTTGGCGCGACGCTGCTGATGTGGACCGCCCTGGTGAACGGG
>CAXTRP010000453.1:0-2839 GCA_964246615.1 uncultured Caulobacteraceae bacterium
TCCAGGGCCGCGAGCGCCGCCTGCACCGCCGCTTCCGGCGTCCGCGGGTCCAGTTGCACGACCAGGCGCATGGCCCGATCCGCTACCAGGACCGCCGGGCCAGGATCCGCAACATCCGGCAACGCGCCATCCATGACGTGCGCCAACGCCACGCCTGCCGGAGTGCAGCCGGTCGCCCAGCCCGGTGCGCCGACCCTGGCGAGCAGGCGCACCTCCGCCGAACGCGCCTTGAACTCGGGCGCGCGAGCGGCGAAGGCCTCCATCAGCTCGGTGAGCGCCGACGGCGGCGCTTTCGCCGTTGTGATAAGCACCGACGGCCGGCCGGCCTGGTCCTCGAAGGACCAGTAGCGCTGGCTGGCGTCCATGCCGTAGCAGAACGGCAGCTTGTCACCGGGCTGCAGCCCAGCCGGGGTGTCGGACATGGCTCCGCCTTCGTTGGACCGCGCCTAGCTCTAAAGGCCAGCCGTTAACCAAGATTCAATGGCGGCGGCCCACAGGCTTGTCGATCATGTTGATCCGCCGGTCCGCCTACCTGCACCTGACGCCGCTGGGTGGCGGCCGGGTGCTGGCGCTGCACGCCATGACCCAGCTGCGCCTGGTGGTGGACGAGGAGGTGGCCACGATCCTGGACTGGTTCGCCACGCCACGGCGCATGCCGGACGACATGGCTGCCGTGCCCTCGGCCAGGGGGCAGGACGCGGAGGCGCTGGCGGGATGTCTGGCCGCCCTGATGGAGCGCGGACTGCTCACGGCCGACGACGCCGCGGCCGAAGGGGCCGCCTTCGCCGCGACGCTCACCGAACTGCATGGGCGTGATCCTGACGACATCGACTACGGCGAGGCGCTGGACGGCCTGCGACGCCAGTCCAAGGACGGCGCCGACGCCTACTGGTCGGTCACCAGGACCGTCGGCGCCGAGGCGCTGGCGCGACCCTTGCGCCACCGCCTGGACGTGCTGCTGTTCGGCGACTGCGAGCTTCAGATGGAAGCCGATTTCCTGCGCCAGGAGGGCGCGCGTCGGGGCGTCGCCCTGCAGGTGGGTACAGGCTTTCCCAACGACCTGCACTTGGCGGCGGAGCGGCCGCACGACGTCATCCTGGTGGGCGCGCTGCGCTCCAGGGGGCTGGTGCCGCTCGGCTCGCCCGCAGATCGCGGCGGCGACCCCTCGGCGCTGTATGTCGCCGAAGCCCGCAACGTGCTCACAGGCCTGCGCGCCCTGACTGCAGCGCCCATCCTGCTGGACAACCTGCCGGAGCCGACGGTGCAGCCGCTGGGCTTCGCCGACCGCGGCCTGGATGGCCACCGCAACCGCTTCCGCCGGGTCAATCTCGCGCTGGAGGCGCTGGCCGGCGAATTCGACGACGTGCACATCGTCGACGTGGCCGCCGCCCTGAACGCCCAGGGGTCCGCACGGCTGCTTGACGACGGCCTGGTCGGCTTCACCCACTTCGGCTCGCCGGGCTGGATGCTGCAACGTCCGGCGCGAGAGCGGGCGGCGGTGCACGACATCGTCCCCGACCCCGCAACGCTGCAGCTGCAGGTCGGCGGCGACGCTTACGCCCGAGAGCGGGTGACGGCGGCCGCCCACATGGACGCGCTGACGGTGGTGCGCCGGCTGGACGCCAAGAAGTGCGTGATCGTGGACCTGGACGGGACGCTGTGGCCCGGCGTGCTGGCCGAGACCGGCGCGCCCTTCGCCTGGACGCCCGAGGTAAGCGGCGCCTACTCCCATGTGGGCCTCTGGTTCGGTATCCACGAGGCGCTGCTGGCGCTGAAGCGGCGGGGGCTGGTGCTGGCCTGCGTCAGCAAGAACGACGAAGCGGTGGTGCGCGAGCTCTGGCGCTACGGCGCCCACTACCCGCGCGAGCGGCTGCTCACTCCGGACGACTTCGTCACCTGGCGAGTGAACTGGGCCGACAAGCCCGCCAACATCGCCTCGATCGCCCAGGAGCTGGGCTTTGCGCAGGGCGCCTTCCTGTTCATCGACGATCATCCGGTGGAGCGCGAGCGGGTGCGTCAGGCCCTGCCCGAGGTGGAGGTCTGGGGCGAGGACATGTACGGCCTGCGCCGCGCCCTGCTCTGCGATCCCCGCCTGCAGATTCCCTCGATCACCAGCGAGGCGGCCGCGCGCACCGATCTGGTCAAGGCGCAGCTCGGCCGGGATCGGCAGCGAGGGGCTGATCCGGCGGACTTCCTGGCCTCGCTCCAGGTGGTGGTGCGGGTGGAGCGAGCCTCGCCCGAGGCGCCGCTGGCCCGGGTCGCCGAGCTTTTCGCCCGCACGACGCAATTCAACGCCACGGGTCGATCGTTCAGCGTGGGCGAACTCGCCGCAAGCGCTCAGGCGGGCGCGCTCTTCATCGCCCACGCCGCAGACCGTTTCGGCGACTATGGCCTTGTGGCCGCCGCGGTGCTGGAGGGGTCCGAGATCGCAGGCCTGGTGATGAGCTGCCGGGTGATCGGGCTGGGTGTGGAGCATGCTCTGCTGGAGGCGGTGTTGCCAGCGGCGGGCGCGACAGTCTGCGCTCAGATTGTCGAGACCGAGCGCAACGGCGCAGTCCGCAACGTCTACGCCGACGCCGGCCTGTGCTGTGTGGACGGCGTCTGGCGACGCCCGGCTGTGCGCAGGGTCGCGTGAGGGGGCTCGGCCCGCCTCTGGCGGCGACCGGCCTGGGGCTGGGGCTGGCGCTACTGGGCAGTGTGGTTTCGCAGGTGCAGGCCGCGCCCGCGCCTGCCCCTTACTGCGCCAGTTGCGCGGAGAGCGGCATCGCCTCGCATGCACAGGCGTCCGTCGGCGGGACGTCATCGACGACTACAGGTCCTGCGCAGGCGCAAAATGTCG
>CAXTRP010000454.1:0-2825 GCA_964246615.1 uncultured Caulobacteraceae bacterium
CGAGATCCGTGCGGTGACGCTGTCGGCGCTGGCGCCGCGCCGGGGCGAGCGGCTTTGGGACATCGGCGCGGGGTCCGGCGCGGTCTCCATCGAGTGGCTGCTGCGCCACCCGGCGAACCAGGCCGTCGCTATCGAGCGCCATGGGGAGCGCGCCGCCCGCGCCGCGCGCCGGCGGGGCGCTGTGGTGGTGGTGCACGGCGATGCGCTCGGCGGCGACATCTACGTGGACCATGGGCTGCACAAGGCCCTGCTGGCGCGCCGGCCCTGGCTGCTGCTCAACCCGCTGCACGGCTTCATCGCCGTGCGGGAGGAGCTGCGCCACCTGCTGGGCGCCTATGGTCGGTTGGCCTGCCTGTCCGGCGGGGGCGAGGCGGCGCTGCGGCGCGCCTATCCGCTGGCGCGGCGCGCGCGACTGGCGCGGCTGGCCAACGGCGTGGACCTGGCGCGCTTCCACCCCGATCCAGAGCGGATGGGGCGGCCCCTCGATCCCGCCGACGTGCGCCTAGTGTTCGTGGGCCACGAGTTCGGCCGCAAGGGATTGCGCCACGTGCTGGCGGCGCTTCCGCACCTGCCCCCCGGCGTCAGGCTGAGCGTGGTGGGCGGCGGCGACGTCGCCTCGGCCCGGCGCCGCGCCGCGCGCCTCGGCGTCACGTCGCGGGTGGAGGTGCTGGGCCGCCGGGAAGACGTGGCGGAGATCCTGCGCGCCAGCGATCTGCTGGTGCTGCCCTCCGCCTGCGAGGCTTGGCCGCTGGTCACGCTGGAGGCGATGGCCAGCGGCGTTCCTGTGCTGATCAGCGACCTGCCGGCGACCGCCGAAATTCTGGGCGCTGGCGAGGGCGGACGGGTGGTGGAACGCTCCGGCGAGGCGATCGCGCGGGCGGTGCAGGCGCTCATGGACGATCCGGCAGGCTTCATCGCCCTGCGCCGCAGCGCGCGGACGCGGGCGGAGCGGTTCGCCTGGTCGGAAGTGGCGAGCGGTTATATCGCCCTGGCCGAGACGGTGCGGGCCGAACGGGCGGCGCGGGCGTGAGGGTGCTGATGCTCACCCGCACCTGGCCGCCGCGCGGCCAGGGCGGCTTGGCGGAGGCGGCGGGCGATCTCGCCGGGGCGCTGGCCCGGGCCGGCGCAACGGTCCGGGTGCTGACCCCCGGCGGAGAGGCGCCCGCACCGCCGACGCTCACGCGCGACGGCGTCTGCGTGCAGGCCCTGGCGGGGCCTGAGGGTCGCTACTCGCGCGCCTGGTGGCGGGCGTCCCTGGCGGCGTATGCGCGGCTCGAAACCATGGACGTCGTCCTGGGGGTCAGCGCCGCAGCGAACGCGCTGGCCGCCGGGCGCCGCACGCCCCACCCCGTGTTCGTGTTCCAGGCGCATGGGACCTCGGCAGGCGAGGTCGCCTCCAAGCTCCGCAGCCGGCGCCCGCGCGCCCTCGCCGGCCTGCCGCGCAACGTCTACTGGGGCCTGGCGCGGGACAGGACGTATCGCCGATACGACACGGTGGTGGCGGTGGGCGAAGCCGTGCGTCGCCAGTTGGCGGCCTGGCCCACCGCGTCGCTGGTGGCCGACACGCCTGTGGCGCTGATCCGCAACGGCGTGGACGCGCAAGCCTTCCGCTTCGATCCTCAGGCGCGCCGCAGCCTTCGCACGGCGCTGGGCCTTGCAGAAGACGCGCCGCTGGCGCTGTTCGCCGGCCGCCTGCAGGCGGACAAGGGCGCACACAGAGCCTTGCGCGCGCTCGCCCTGGCCCTGCCCTCCCGACCAGCGCTGACCCTGGTCATCGCAGGGGACGGCCCTGAGCGCGGCAGCCTGGAACGGCTCGCGGTCCGGCTCGGCCTAGCGGCGCGGACCCGGTTCACCGGCCCTCTTCCCAGGGCTGAGCTCAAATCCTGGCTCAGCGCGGCCGACGCTCTGATCTTTCCCACCTGTCGCGCCGAGGGGCTGCCGCTGGTGGTGCTGGAGGCCCTGGCCTGCGGGCTGCCGGTGCTGACCACGCCGCTAGGCGCTGCGGACGCCGAACTCGCGTGCCAGCGCTACGCCGCCGACGATCTTGAGGGCTTCGCAGACGCGTTACGCGCGGTACGCCCCGGCCAACCCCGGACGAGCCGGCTGGCCTCAGGCTTTCATCTGGACCGAAGCGCCCGAGCCTATCTCGCCCTGTTCGAGACCCTGCTTGCGCGGACGTCGGCGCGCGCGGCGTGAAGCTGGTGCTGGTCATGGAGGACCTGCTGACCGGCGGGGCGCAGGTGCATGGCGTCGACCTGGCGCTGCGGCTGCGCCGGCGGGGCATGGCGGTGGAGATGCTGGTGCTGGGCGCCCAGGTTTCGCCGACGCTGGCGTCGCGGCTCGGGCCGGGGCTGACGGTGCTGGAACAAGGGGGCCTGAAGCGGCCGGGCGAGTGGCGCCGGTTGGGACGCGCCATAGCCGGCGCTCGGGCCGATCTGGTGCTGGCGGTCAATCCGGTGGCCGTCAATGTCTGCGCGGCGGCGCGGGTGTTCGGGCTGCGCTCGCCGCTCGCCGCCCTGTTCCACTCGACGGCGGTGAGGGGGCGTGCGGGCTGGGCGCGCACCGCACCCTTCCTCGCCGCCGCTAGGATGTGCGACGCGCTGGTGTACGTCAGCGAGCGCCAGCGGGCGCACTGGAGCCGGCGGGGATTGGGGGCGCGCCACGTTGCGGTGATCCGCAACGGGGTGGATCTGAAGCGCCATCGCCTTGTGGACGAGCGGATGCGTGCGCGGGCCAAGGCCGCCTTGGGGCTCGATCCCTCAGCCCTGACGCTTGGAAGCGTCGCCATGTTCCGGCCGGAAAAGAACCACGCCCAGATGGTCGCC
>CAXTRP010000455.1:0-1342 GCA_964246615.1 uncultured Caulobacteraceae bacterium
CAGAAACAGCAGCACTGCGGGCAGCCGGGGTCGGCATGCGCTTCGGCGACCGCGAAGTCTTGCGCGGCATCGATCTTGAAGTCCAGCCGGGCGAGTTCATCTGCATTCTCGGGCCGTCCGGTTGCGGCAAGTCCACCCTGCTCAATATCCTCGCGGGCTTCCTCCAGCCGTCGGAGGGAAGCGTCGAAGCAAGCGGCAAGCCCGTACGCGGCCCCGACCCGCGCCGTATTTTCGTGTTCCAGGAGCGCGGTATTTTCCCCTGGCTCACCGTGGAAGGCAATATTGGGTTCGGCATTACGAAGCTGCCCAGCGAGGAGCGCGAGCGCCGCATCCGCCACTACGTGCAGGCCGTGGGGCTCGGAGGCTTTGAAAAAGCATACCCGTCAGAACTTTCAGGCGGCATGAAGCAGCGGCTCGAAGTAGCCCGCGCCCTCGCCGTCAACCCTGACATGCTGCTGCTCGATGAGCCGTTCGGCGCGCT
The DNA here is from genome assembly GCA_964246615.1 of uncultured Caulobacteraceae bacterium. GTDB lineage: Bacteria > Pseudomonadota > Alphaproteobacteria > Caulobacterales > Caulobacteraceae > CAHJWH01. The sequence goes on from CAXTRP010000455.1 coordinate 482, forward strand.
CGACTCCATCACGCGCATGACCATGCGCCGTGAGCTGCTTCGCGTGTGGGAGGCCGAGCGCAAGACCATCCTCTTTGTCACGCACGACATCGACGAGGCCGTGCAACTGGCCGACCGCATCGTGATCCTGAGCGCGCGCCCGGCCACCGTTCAGTCCATCGTGCCGGTCCCTATCGCACACCCCCGCGACTTTAGCTCGCCCGAGTACCTTCGCGTGCGCGACGGCATCCTGCAGCAGGTCGGCGTGGGCCGCTCGGTATGAAGCGTTCTGTGGAACGCTGGGTGCTGCCCGCGCTGGTCCTGCTCGCCGTGCTCGCGGTCTGGTTCGCCGCCGTCCGCTTCACCGGCAATGGGCTCGGCACCAAAGTCTTCCCGTCTCCCACCGACGTCGTGCGCGGCCTTCACGAGCTTGCGGGCAAGCACGTACTCTGGGCTGACATCGAGGACTCCCCAGGCCCATGCAGTGCTCAACCCGCTGGTGCAGCTCCTGCGTCCTATCAGCCCCATCGCCTGGATTCCCATCGTCATTCTGCTGGTCGGCATCGGTGACCGTGCCGCGACCGTACTGATCTTTATCGGCGCGTTTTTTCCTGTCCTGGTCACCAGCATTGACGCCGTGGGCGCGGTCCCGGCGATCTACCGCCAGGCCGGGCGCAACTTCGGCCTTTCCACGCCCGCACTGCTACGGCGCGTGATCTTCCCGGCGGCGCTGCCGAAGATCCTCGTGGGTCTGCGCATCTCCTTCGGCGTGGCCTGGCTGGTCGTGGTCGCGGCAGAGATGGTGGCGGTGGACTCCGGCCTCGGCTACCTCGTCATCGACTCACGCAACTCCGGCAAGCGGTATGATCTGGTAGTCGCAGC
>CAXTRP010000455.1:1352-2818 GCA_964246615.1 uncultured Caulobacteraceae bacterium
GAATGAAGTCAGTACGTTGGGGATTCCGGCATGACGCCTAACCGCAAAATCGTTTTTTGGATTGCCGTCTGGCTAGTCGTAATCACCGGCCTCCACGGCATGCTCAACGTCAACTGGGCCGCCGTGCTCAACGGCTGGCAGCCGGTTGACAAGCGCAAAATCACCGTCGCCTACATCCCGGTCACCTGTCAGCTCACCTGCCCTGTCACTGACTACATCTCCAAAGTGTCCAGCAGCGGCGAGCTGTTTTTGCCGCGCATGTTCCAGGGCTTCCCGGAGATCAAGGAAGCGCTCATCGCCGACAAGGTGCAGGCTGCCTTCATCGTCGCACCGCTTGCCATCGCGCTCAAGGCGCAAGGCGTGCCGATCACGGTCGTCTACCTGGGCCATCGCTACGGCAGCGCCATGGTCGTCAGGAAGAACGGCCCCGTTCACACCTTTGCCGACCTGCGAGGCCGCACCGTGGCGATCCCCAGCCGCTTCTCGGACGAGCGGCTGATGGTATTCCGCCAGATGAAGCAGTACGGCCTCAAGCCCGGCGACATCAGGCTGGTCGAGATGGCACCGCCCGATGTTTCAGGCGCGCTCGCCGCCGGTGCCATCGACGGCTTTGTCATGGGCGAGCCCTTCCCCTCGCAGGCCGAGCTTGGCGGTTTCGGCCGCGTCCTGTTCCAGGCCCGCGATGTGTGGCCCGACTATATGTCCTGCATCCTCGTCGTCCGGCAGGACCTCATCGACCGCCGCCCTGAAGTCGTGCAGACACTTGTGGACGGCATCGCGCGCTCCGGCTTGTGGTTAGATCAAGGCAAACCGCACCGCCTGGACGCGGCGGACTTTGTAGGCCGCTACTACTACAACCAGAAACCCGCGCTGCTGCGCTGGGCATTGACCCACCCGCTTGACCGCGTCACCTACACCCCGCTTGCCCCGCGTAAAGCCGACTTTGATATGGTGCGCGACATGATGATAGAAACCGGCGTCCTCAAGAAGAAGATCGAGTTCAGCGACTATACAGACACACGCTTCGCCGACGGCGCGCACAGAGAAACACCGTGGCAGTACGAGCCCGGCTATGCCAGGGCCAAGTAACTCTATAAGTGGGAGCTGTAAGCGACATAGGAGTTATCGTCGGCACTTCAATACTTTGAGTGCCCCGCCCACCAAATCGGGCGAGGCTTACCCGGCACTTACTTCTTGACTGCCGCCAGAATTTCCTTCTGGTTCGACAGAAGTTCTTTTTGGTTTCCAAGGATTTCTCCCTGGTTCTTTTCAATCGATTCCTGGTTGCTCAGGATGGATTTCTGGTTTGTCATAATTTCTGACTGGTGCCCAAGAATTGTCTTCTGGTTATCCAGAATTATGTTTTGACTTGCCATGATTTCATTGTCAGCCATGTACGTCTCCTCTGGGGTTTGCATGTTGCCACGTACAGCATAAACTGTTGCATGCACTTACGAAATGGGCGG
>CAXTRP010000456.1:0-2816 GCA_964246615.1 uncultured Caulobacteraceae bacterium
GACGCCTGCCCGGTGCACGCTGGAACGATCGCCGCTCACCAACGGGTGCCAGGCCGCAAGGTCGCGCCCTTCGTGCAGGCGCCGATAGGCGCAGGAGCGCGGCATCCAGGTCAGCTCGTCGATCTTGCCCGGCGTCAGCTTGATGCAGTCGGGCACATAGCGCTTGCGGCGGCGATAGTCTGTGCAGGCGCAGGTGTGCACGTCCAGCAGGCGGCAGGCGACACGGGTGGGGATGACCTCGCCGGTCTCCTCGTCCTCGAAGCGCACCAGACAGCAGCGGCCGCAGCCGTCGCAAAGGCTCTCCCATTCCTCTCGCGACATCTGCGCCAGCGTCTTGGTGCGCCAGAAGGGCTGTCTCGCCATTACGTCTCCACCTTGACGCCAATGTAGGGGTTTGCGGCTAGGATCGCTCCCATGCCTGTTCAGACCGGACGCTTACACTGACCTCCCGCCCCCCGATCCGTTCGGACCTGCAGACACGCCGCCCGCTGGGACGGGTGGCCCGCGTGGCGCTCGCCGCCCTGGTCGGCCTGCTGCTGCTGGCCGGCGTGTGTGGCCTCTGGGTCTGGAAGCTGGCCTTCGCCGACCTGCCGGTTATCCCGGACAAGGCGGCGCTGTGGTCGCTGAACCGGCCGCCCGGCGTCACCTTCCTGGATCGCCAGGGCGACCTGCTGGCTGTCCGGGGGCCGAGGCACGGCCAGTCCGTGGCCCTGTCGCAGATGCCGGCCTACCTGCCCAACGCCTTCCTGGCGGCGGAAGACCGGCGCTTCTACAGCCACCACGGTCTGGACCTCACCGGCATGGCCCGGGCGCTGAGGGCCGACGTGGGCGCACACCACGTGGTCCAGGGCGGCTCCACCATCACTCAGCAGGTGGTGCGCAACATCTTCCTGAGCCCCGACCAGACGCTGAAGCGCAAGGTGCAGGAGGCGATCCTGGCCTGGGAGATCGAGCGCCGCGTCTCCAAGACCGGCATCCTTGAGCTCTATCTGAACCGCATCTACTTCGGCGACGGCGCCTATGGGGTGGAGGCGGCGGCCCAGACCTATTTCGGCAAGCCGGCTTCGCGCATCAGCCTGTCGGAAGCGGCGCTGCTGGCGGCGCTGCCCAAGGCGCCGTCCCGGCTCGATCCCGCCAACGATCTGGACGCGGCGGTGGACCGCTCCAAGGTGATCCTGGGCGAGATGCGGCAGGACGGCTGGATCACCGCTGCGCAGCAAGCCGACGCCGTGGCCCACCCGCCCGTGCTCGCCCCCGAAAAGCCGGTGGACGGCGACTTCGGCTATGTGCTCGACCTCGCCGCCTCCAGGGCCCGCGACCTGGCCCAGAACCGCGCGCCCGATTTGGTGGTGACCCTGACGGTGGACCCGCATCTGCAGACCGTCGCCTCGCAGGTGGTGCGCGACGGCGTGGCCCAGGGGCGCAGGCTCGGCGCCAACCAGGCCGCCCTGGTCGCCCTGGGGACGGACGGGGCGATCCGGGCCCTGGTCGGCGGGCGCGACCACCGGGCCAGCGCCTTCGACCGGGCGACCCAGGCGCTCCGCCAGCCGGGGTCGGCCTTCAAGCCCTTCGTCTACGCCGCAGCGCTGGAGGCCGGAGTGAAGCCCGAGGACCTGCGCAACGATCGGCCGGTCCGTTTCGGGGGCTGGTCGCCAGTCAACTACGGCGGCCGCTTCTCGGGCTCGGTCACCGTCGCCGACGCCCTGGCGCGCTCGATCAACACCGTGGCGGTGCGGCTGGCCCACCAGGTGGGTGCGTCCAAGGTGGCGGAACTCGCCCAGCGCTTCGGGCTGACCATGATCCCCGCCAAGCCCGACCTCTCGGTCGCACTGGGCGCCTACGAGGTGGACCTGCTGGACCTCACCTCCGCCTACCAGGTTTTCCAGCAGGACGGCCGCAGGGTCGAGCCCTACCTGATCAGCGTGATCACCAACGCCCATGGCGACGTGCTCTACCAGCACCCGAGCACGCCCGCCCCGCAGGTGTTCGACACGCAGAAGAACCGGCTGATGGTGAAGATGATGCAGGGCGTCATCCTGCACGGCACGGGCCAGAAGGCCGACATCGGCCGCCCTGCGGCAGGCAAGACCGGCACCAGCCAGAACTGGCGCGACGCCTGGTTCGTGGGCTTTACGCCGGACTGGATCGCCGGCGTCTGGGTCGGCGACGACCGCTCCCGTCCCATGGCCAAGGTGGCGGGCGGGGAACTGCCGGCGCAGCTCTGGCGGCGCTTCATGCTGGCCGCGCACGAGGGTGTGACGGTGAGCGGCTTCCCACAGCCGCAGGTGGAGGCTGCGCCTTCGCCCATGGAAGCCCAGGCCGCACCCGGCGGCGGGGCGCATATCGACGAGACCGACGAACCGGATGCGCCGGCGCCCCCAGCCGCTTCCCGTGACGACGACGCGCCGCCGGAGGGACGGGACGCACCGCTCGACTCCCGCCGCGCCTTTTATTCCGGTCTGGCGGACGATTTCGGCCAGGCTGCCGGCGAGGATCCTCCCGCCGAACCGCCGCCGCCCAACTGAGGCCGCGGAGCCTGCGCGCCGGTCCTGGCGTTGCCTCCCTGAAAAAAGGGGCGCCCTATGGAAGACCTGGATCTCGACTGGATGGCTGCGCCCGTCCGGCGCGCCTTCATGGAAGGGGTGCGACTGTACGCGGAGGCGGTGCGCGACGGCGCGGTGCTGCACATGCGGGACGGAGCGGACGCCATGCAGCACGCCTCCCAACTGCACCTGCGGCTGGAGGCGGCCGGCGACGACGGCTCAGCCGCCGATCCGGCCATCTGACCACAGCGCACGCCCCTTCATTTGAGCCTC
>CAXTRP010000457.1:0-1339 GCA_964246615.1 uncultured Caulobacteraceae bacterium
AGGTTCAAATCCTGTCCCCGCACCCAAAATCATAACAATCACAACCGCCGCCTCCGTTCCGCAAAGGGCGTTGGCGTAGGCCCGACGCGCGAGCCAATCGCGTTTGAAGTGCGATCGCTGCTCGTTGTAGTCGCGGAGCCAGCTGTCAACACGGAGCGGGCATGCTGGAGCGGGCGGAACAGGGTCTCGTACCAGCGGATCGTCTCCGCCTAACACCGTTCGATTTCGCCAGGGCGCCGATGGTCAGCGGCCTTGTCACAGCTCACTCCTTGTGGCGCTATGGGATGGCGATGAGAAGGCCGACGCTGATGCTGACGGACGGGTCGTGGTCACGGTTGAATACTTTCGTCGTAGGCCGGCTCAAGACACCAATCGAATGAGAGCAGGCGCGGGACGACATTCTGGAAGCACTCGGACGGGTTAATGAAGCGCAGGCGTTCTGGTGGTGGCGCCTCATCAAGACTCTGAGCGCGGTTCACCTGCGTGATCATCTGCGCAAGTTTCAGACCCACGTTGCTGGGAGAACGGCGCTTCGGTCAGCTTAGACCGTTTGATTATTCCATCGGCTCGGCCGTTGATGGTAGAGCGGTTGCTGTCGCTCGGGGTGAGCTTTGCCGACGATCTGGGCACGCATTGGCGCTCAATCCTCCACAACCGGTTGCGCGAGGCTTTGCGCAGGGTTCGCGTCGGTGAAGCGGGAGACGTCGGCCATCAGGCGGGGCGTCTCGGAGGAGGCCAGCGCTGCGTGGATCGCCGCCTCGTCACGGAACCGGCACTCGGCGATGGCGATCGTGCCCGCGTCGGCGTCGGCGGGCCAGAAGGCGGCGCAGCTTTCAAGCCCGAGCGGGCCCCAGCATGCCATCACCAGCGGCAGGTGGTGATGGACGTAGTAGTCGCGGTCGAAGCGTGTGACCGCGTCGCCGGGATAGGTCACATACAGGGTCGTCATGAAGCGAACACCTCCTCGCTTTGCACGTCGAAGGCGTTGAGCGTGATGGAGACCTGCGCATAGGTCCCGATCCACAATACCAGTTCGGTCAGCGCGCCCTGGCCAAGCCGGTCGCGGGCCGCGCGATAGACTGCGCCGGGCAGCACGCCGCCGTTCAGAAGCGCGGTCGCGACCTCGAAGGCGCACGCCTCCTCAAGGTCGAGGTCGAGCGGACGGCCGCCTGCGGCCAGGGTCGCGATCTTGGCGGGAGCCATGCCCTCGGCCTCGGCGGTCGCGGCGTGGGCATAGAGTTCATAGGCGGCGTTGAACCGGGCGCCCGTGACCAGGATCGCCACCTGCTTGGCCGAGGGCGAGAGTCGTTTCATCGCCGTGATCGCGGCGATCTGGTCG
>CAXTRP010000457.1:1349-2816 GCA_964246615.1 uncultured Caulobacteraceae bacterium
TGGCCCCCCGGCGGCTCGTGCAGGAACACGCCCAGGGCCCGAGCAGCGCGCCATCCTCGCGCGTCGTCTTGAACGCGGTGAAGCCGTGCGCGATCTGCTCGCGGTTGCGGTCATAGAGCGCCCGCTGTCCGGCGGTGAGCTGGTCAGGCGGCAGGGTTGGCAGGCGCACGGGAGGTCTCCGGTCTTCAGGCCGTCAGCAGGCGATCAGGCGTCACCGGCAGGTCGCGGACGCGCTTGCCCGTGGCGTGCCAGACGGCGTTGGCGATGGCCGGCGCCACTCCGCACAGGCCTAGCTCGGCCAGCCCCTTGACGCCGAGCGGGTTCATGATCGTGTCCTCGCTGTCGACGAAGATGGCGTTGAGCTCGTGGATGTCGGCGCAGACCGGGACGAGGTATTCCGCAAACGTCGCATTGGCGACGCGACCGAGGTTGGTGTCCCACTCGGCCTCTTCCAGCAGCACCATGCCGATCCCGCCCACCATGCCGCCGATACACTGGCTGTGGGCGAGCCGGGGATTGACGATGCGGCTGGCGTCGTAGGCGCCGATCACGCGGGTCACCCGCACGGTGCAGAGCTCGGGGTCCACGCGCACCTCGGCGAACACCGCCCCAAAGCCCGCTGAGGAAAACGTCTTTGCCTCGTCGTCCGGCGCGGTTTCGGCTTCAGCATCCAGGTGGTCCAGCCCTGCGCGGTGGAGTACGTCGACGGGGTCGCGGGCGTCGCCGCCCTGGTCGCGGGCGAGCGCGTCCAGCTTGGCCTTCAGGGCGGCGCCGGCCGCCTGCACCGCCGAGCCGACGCTGGCCATGGTGGTCGAACCGCCGTGCTCCTTGGCGGCCGGCAGGGCCGAGTCGGCCAGCTCGAACCGGATACGGCCTACCGGCAGGCCGAGCGCGTCGGCCGCCACCTGGGTCGCCGAGGTGTAGGTACCCGGCCCCATGTCGGTGGTGGCGCACCGCACCGTCGCGGTTCCGTCGGCGAACAGCGTCGCCGACGCCGAGGTCGGATAGCGCGCCACGTGGTAGATCGCGGTCGCCATGCCGAAGCCGACCAGCTCGCGGCCCTCCCGCATTGCGCGAGGCTCGGGCGCCCGGCGGCTCCAGCCAAACCGCTCCGCCCCCTGTCGGTAGCACTCGCGCAGCGCGTTGGAGGACCAGGGCAGGTCCTTGGTCGGGTCGCGCTCGGCGTAGTTGCGCAGGCGCAGTTCGATGGGATCGAGCTTCAGCGCCTCCGCCAGCACGTCCATCGCCATCTCCTGCCCGATCAGGCCGGTGGCCCAGCCCGGACCCCGCATCGGACAGGGCGTGCTGATGTTCATGGACACGAGGTCGTAGCGCATGCGGCGGTTCGGGCAGGCGTAGGTCGCCGCCGCAGGCGCTAGCGCGCCCTCGGCGAACTCCTCGTAGGTGGAGGTCTGGCCCGTGACCTCGTGGATCATGGCGGTGAGCCGGCCGTCGCGCTCGGCCCCG
>CAXTRP010000458.1:0-2809 GCA_964246615.1 uncultured Caulobacteraceae bacterium
GGCGGAGGACCTGCGCCGTCGCGGCATCGCGGTCTGGAATATCGAGTATCGCGCCGTCGACCAGAGCGGCGGCGGCTATCCCGGCACCTATCGCGACGTGGGCGCGGCCATCGACCTGCTGGCCATCGCCGCGCCGCACGACAATCTCAGCCTGAAGCGGCTGGTGGTGGTGGGCCACTCCGCCGGCGGTCATCTGGCGCTCTGGGCCGCCGCCCGGGCCAAGCTGCCGCCCGGCAGTCCGCTGCACTGGGCCGCGCCGCAGCCGGTGGCCGGGGTGGTGGACATAGCCGGCATCCCGAACCTGAAGACCGACACCGACACCGCCTGCGGCTCCGAGGTGCTCGCCAAGTTGACAGGGCCGCCGTCGCGAGCCCGGCCAGACGTCTATGCCGACACCTCCCCCGCCGCCCTCCTGCCGCTCGGCGTGCCCCAGGTGGTCATCCACGGCGCCCAGGACACCACGGTACCCCCCGCGATCGGCCAAGCCTATGTCAAGGCTGCCCGCGCCGCGGGAGACACGGTCGCCTTCCACTCGCCGCCCGGCGGCCATGTGGAGGAGGTCACCCCCGGCCAGCCCGCCTGGGAGGACGTCGCCTCCGCCATCCAGACCCTGATCAAGGGAGATCCCGTCCGGTGAGCGGTTGGGTGCTCGGCGTCATCGGCGGTTCCGGACTCTACGAGATCGACGGGCTGCAGCAGCGGGAATGGCGCAAGATCGACAGCCCCTGGGGCGCGCCCTCAGATGCGCTGCTGTTCGGTGAGCTGGACGGCGTGCCGGTGCGTTTCCTGCCCCGTCACGGCCGCGGCCATCGGGTGTCGCCCAGCCACATCGACTATCGCGCCAATGTCGACGCCCTGAAGCGCGCCGGCTGCACCGATGTGGTTTCGCTGTCGGCGGTGGGCAGCCTGAAGGAAAACCTGCCGCCCGGCGACTTCGTAGTGGTCGACCAGTACATCGACCGCTCCTTCGCCCGCGAGAAGAGCTTCTTCGGCGAAGGCGTGGTGGCCCACGTCTCCATGGCGCATCCGGTGTGCGCCCGGCTGTCCCAGTTGGCGGCGCAGGCGGCGCGGACCGCCGGGGCGGAGGTCACCCAGGGCGGAACCTACCTCTGCATGGAAGGCCCGCAGTTTTCCACCAAGGCGGAAAGCGAGCTGTACCGCAGCTGGGGCTGTTCGGTGATCGGCATGACCAACATGCCCGAGGCCAAGCTGGCGCGCGAGGCCGAGCTGCCCTACGCCAGCATCGCCATGGTCACCGACTACGACTGCTGGCACGCCGACCACGCCCATGTGGAGGTGGCCGACATCGTGCGCATCCTGCACGCCAACGCCGACCGGGCGCGGTCCACGGTGGTTGAGCTCTGCAAGCTGCTGGCGGCCGCGCCCCGTACGCCCTCGCCCATCGACACGGGCCTGGACACCGCCCTGATCACCGCGCCCGAGCACCGCGACCCTGGCCTTCTGGCCAAGCTGGATGCGGTCGCCGGACGGGTGCTCGCCTAGCGCGAACGAGAACCCGCCATGAACCTTCGCGACATCATCCGCACCATTCCGGACTACCCCAAGCCCGGGATCATGTTCCGCGACATCACCACCCTGCTCGGCGACGCGCACGCTTTTCGCCGGGCGGTGGACGAGATGGTGCAGCCCTTCGCCGGCCAGAAGATCGACAAGGTCGCCGGCATCGAGGCGCGGGGCTTCATCTTCGGCGCCGCCATCGCCCACCAACTCTCCGCCGGCTTCGTGCCGCTGCGCAAGAAGGGCAAGCTGCCCCACAGGACGGTGGCTGTGGAGTACGCCCTGGAGTACGGGACCGACTCGCTCGAGATGCACATGGACGCCGTCGTAAGCGGTGAGCGGGTGATGCTGGTGGACGACCTGATCGCCACCGGCGGCACGGCGGAAGCGGCCCTGAAACTGCTGCAGGGGGCCGGCGCGGACGTGGTCGCCGCCGCCTTCGTCATCGACCTGCCCGAGCTCGGCGGCTCGGAAAGGCTGCGCCGCCATAAGGTGCCGACCTCCGCCCTGGTGGCCTTCGAAGGGCACTGAGCCAGGGGGCAGGCCATAGATGGGGTTCCTGTCAGACTAGTTCCTGTAGAGCGCTTCCCCCGCCTCTCGCCGGACTTCGTGGCCGAGCGCGTCTCCCAATGCTGCCGCCTCCGCCTCCGTGGTGCACGCCGACTGTTCGTCACGCCGCCAGACCATGGCGCCGTCAGGGGTGAGGGCTTCGCCCGCGAACCGCATGGCGCCGTCCATCCATCGAGCGAGCGCGCCGATCGGCGTGCGGCATGAACCGTCCAGGGCCGCGAGGAAGGCGCGCTCCGCGGTGATTTCCAGCCGGGTGGCGGTGTCCTCGATCGGGGCGACCAAAGCCCGCGCGTCGCCGTCATCGGCCCGCGCCGTGATGGCGAGCGCGCCTTGCCCGCAGGCCGGAGGGCTCGTCCAGGGATCGATCAGGCAGCGCGCGTGATGGTCCAGGCCAAGCCGCCGAAGCCCGGAATAGGCCAGCAGGGTGGCGTCGAAGGCGCCCTCCGCCACCCGGCGCAACCGCGTCTCGACGTTGCCGCGCAGCATGGAGACGCGAAAGCCGGGATGACGCGAGAGCAGCTGCGCCTGGCGCCGCAGGCTGGCCGTGCCGATGTGCGCGCGGTCGGGCAGGCCGTCCAGGGAGCCGACCTCGCTCCGGCAGATCAGGGCGTCGCGCGGGTCCTCGCGCCTGGGCGTCCCGACCAGCACGACGCCGTCCGGCAGTTGCGTCGGCAGGTCCTTCATGGAGTGGACGGCGAGTGAGATCCGGCCCGCCAGCATC
>CAXTRP010000459.1:0-2804 GCA_964246615.1 uncultured Caulobacteraceae bacterium
GGTGAACTCTCCGTACCAAGTGGTGAAGCCCATGTGCGAAAGGCTGAACAGCACTCGTGTATGGGTGGGCTCGATGGTGTAGACGCCAGGCTTTACATTCGCGGGGTTGGTGTCGGCTGCGCCCTGGGCGAAGGCGGCCGGAGCGCTGAAGGGCAGGGCGGCCAGCGTCATCGCGGCCGCGGCGAACATCAGGGGTTTGGACATCGACGGGTCTTCCTTGCAGGCGCCATAACCGGCGCACGAGCCGCCAACCTAGGCTGCTCGCCCGTCCGCAACAAGCGTGGTTACAGAAGCCACACGACGGGCGGTCTGGCCTTGCGCCGCCCGCGATGCTAGATGCGCCGCGACCGTGCGTGTCCGTCGCACCGCCCGTTCACGCTCATCGAGACCGTCTTCGCCATGCTCCTAGGCTCCCTGCTCGTATTGTTGGTCCTGGTATGCATCGCGCTCGGCACGGTGATCCTGCTGCAGCGTTCCGAGGGCGGGGCGTTGGGAATGGGCGGCGGGCCCTCCGGCTTCATGACGGCGCGCGGCGCGGGCGACCTGCTCACGCGCATCACGTCGATCCTGGCGGCGGTGTTCTTCGGCCTCTGCCTGCTGCTGACGGTGCTGTCGGGACGGCTGCACACCGGCGGCTCGGTGGTGGACCGGCTCAAGGTGGATGCGCTCGATCCCAACGCCTTGAACCGCTCGCTCCGCTCGGCGACGCCAGCCCCCGCCGCCGCACCGGCCGCAGGCGGCAGCGCCGCCGACATCGGAGTCCAGGCTCCGCCGCCGGCCCCGGCTACGGGCGCCAACTTCGAGGCTCCCCGGCCTGAGGTCCATACCGCGCCTGCGGGCGCCGCTCCGGCCGCTCGCCCCTCCGCCCCTCCGACGGCGGCCGATAGCGGCGCCAACCGCCGCTCCTCCAGCTTCCTCGGGGTGCAGTCCGCGCCGCAGTCAACGCCCACCGTCGCGCCGCTCGCCCACCCGTTCCCGGCTGGCGGCGGCGTGAACGCACCTGCGCCTGCCGCAGCCCCGGGCAACACCTCGGGCGGCGTCTAGGCCGCGCCTCCCGCCATGGCCGCGAATCAGCCCAAAGCTGACGTCCCCAAAGTCACTTGGCCATGACGCGCTACATCTTCATCACCGGCGGTGTGGTCTCCTCGTTGGGCAAGGGCCTCGCCTCGGCAGCGTTGGGCGCCTTGCTGCAGGCGCGCGGCTACAAGGTGCGGCTGAGGAAGCTCGACCCCTACCTGAACGTCGACCCGGGCACGATGAGCCCCTACCAGCACGGGGAGGTTTTCGTCACCGACGACGGGGCGGAGACCGACCTGGACCTCGGCCACTACGAGCGCTTCACCGGCGTTTCCGCCACCCGCGGCGACAACATCACCACCGGCCAGATCTACAAGACCATCATCGAGAAGGAGCGGCGCGGCGACTATCTGGGCGCCACCGTCCAGGTGATCCCCCACGTCACTAACGAGATCAAAAGCTTCGTGCTTTCAGACGCTGGCGAGGCCGACTTCGTGTTGGTTGAGATCGGCGGCACCGTCGGCGATATCGAGGGGCTGCCTTTCTTCGAGGCCATCCGACAGCTCGGCCAGGAGCTGCCCCGCGGCGCCTGCGTCTTCGTGCACCTGACGCTGTTGCCGTTCGTCAAGACCGCCGGCGAAATGAAGACCAAGCCGACTCAGCACTCCGTACGCGAGCTGCGCGCCATCGGCATCCAGCCCGACATCCTGCTCTGCCGCTGCGAGCAGCCCATACCGCCCGACGAGAAGCGCAAGATCGCTCTGTTTTGCAACGTGCGCGAGGGCGCGGTCATCCAGGCGATGGACAGCGACAGCATCTACGCCGTACCGCTCGACTACCACCGTGAGGGCCTGGACCGGGAGCTGCTGGACGCCTTCGGCCTGCACGACGCGCCCAGCCCCGACCTCTCCCGCTGGACCGGCATCGCCGAGCACATCCGCCACCCGGACGGGGAGGTGACCATCGCTGTGGTCGGCAAGTACACCGTGCTGAAGGACGCCTATAAGAGCCTGATCGAGGCCCTGGTCCACGGCGGCTTGGCCAATAACGTCAAGGTCAACCTCGACTGGGTCGAGTCAGAGGCCTTCGAGGGCGAGCCGGGCGCCGCGGCCGCGCGGCTCGAGGGCGTTCACGCCATCCTGGTCCCCGGCGGCTTCGGCGAACGGGGCGCGGAGGGCAAGATCCGCGCGGTGCAGTTCGCCCGGGAGCGGCGCGTGCCCTATTTCGGCATCTGCTTTGGCATGCAGATGGCGGTGATCGAGGCGGCGAGGAACGTCGCCGGCCTGCCCCGCGCGAGCTCCAGCGAGTTTGGCCCCACCGACGAGCCGGTAGTGGGCTTGATGACCGAGTGGTTCAGCGGCAACCAACTGGTCCGCCGCCAGTCCGGGGGCGACCTCGGCGGCTCAATGCGGCTGGGCGCCTATGCCGCGACGCTCGTTCCCGGCTCCAAGGTGGCCGACATCTATGGCGGGGCGGAGGTGGCCGAGCGCCACCGCCATCGCTATGAGGTGAACATCGGCTATCGTGAGGCGATCGAGACCGCTGGCCTGCGCTTCACCGGCCTCTCCCCCGACGGCCTGCTGCCAGAGATCGTGGAGCGCAGCGACCACCCCTGGTTCGTCGGCGTCCAGTTCCACCCCGAACTCAAGAGCCGCCCCTTCCAACCCCACCCCCTGTTCGCGAGCTTCGTCGCGGCGGCGCTGGAGCAGAGCCGGTTGGTTTAGGAGCACACGGCAGACTGTTTGGAAGCGACCGCTCCCGCGGTCCGTTGAGGGTGGAGGGCGGAT
>CAXTRP010000460.1:0-2801 GCA_964246615.1 uncultured Caulobacteraceae bacterium
GCTTGGTGCCGCGGAACGTCGCACCTGCGCCCGGCAGCCGCAAGCCCGCACGGCAGGCAGGGCCGGGGCCATCCGCGCCAAGACGCCTGCGAAACAGCGCTCTTGCCGCGCGAAGCCGACGGATGGCGCCTACTCCGCGGCGGTCCTGAGCGGCGACTTGGCCTGCTGGCGCAGCCCGGAGAACAGCCGCGCCAGCTCCGCGTAGTTGGCGTCCTGCAGCGTGTCCGCCCCCTTCATCGCGCGTGCGACGAGGAACTCGCCGAGCGCGCGGTAGCTCTCGAAGTCACTCTCCGTGAAGAACTGGTTCAGCGTGCTGCAGTGGGGAAAGCTCGGATTGACCGCGCCGAAGGCCTGCAGCGCGGTGGGCGCGTCCTTCGGCAGCCACGGCTTGAGGTAGAGGAGCTGCCCCTGCGTCTCCCCCTGCTGCGGTGCGGTCCCCGTGGCGCCCTCGGCGGGATAGGTGATCTCCGCGTAGGCGCCGTAGGCTTCCAGGCTGGTCTGTTTCGGCAGCAGCGGCCGGAGGAACTCGACGTGGACGCCGCGGTCCACGAGGGCGTGCTGCAGCGTGCGGCCCAGGTCAAAGTAGCCGTAGTCCGGGTCGCGGCCGGCATCGACCACTACGATGAGCTGGCAGCGGCGGCGCAGCATTTCGTAGAGGCCGAGGTTGTCGAAATGGCCGCCATCGGACAGGTAGACGTAGTCGCCCTGCACGCCCGATCGGCCGACCAGTTCGTCTAGGAGGGTGGCGACCGCGTTGCGCGGGCCTGCGCTCGCCATCAGCGCCGTGGTCGGGTGGGCGGCGGCGGGGTTGGGCAGCCAGGCGCCGAGCTGGACGTTGAACAGGGTCATCACGAACGCGGTGAACGGCGAGGAGCGGTAGCCCATATCAGGGCTGGCGGCGGCGCCGGAGATCGCCATCGCCGTGCCGAGGCGGATGCCGCAGGGGTCGTCCTCCGGGCCGGTCTCCTTGTCCGCGCCGGCGTAGCCCCTGGTTGACACGTAGGCGCCGTCCAAGCCGGGCGGCGCGACGCCCGCCTCGGCGGAAGGAGCCGCCCTGGCGGAGCGGATCTTCAGACCGGGAGAGCCGCAATGCAGCGGCGTGATGGTGAACGACTCCGCCTTGCGCTCGGCGCGCGCGGTATCGATGCCGGTGGTGCGGTTCAGCGCCACGTTGATGACCGGGAACAGCATCGGCGGCTCGCGGAGCGTGAAGGTGTCGGCGACGCGGACGTCGTCGTCCGGGTCGAACCCGGTGTAGGCGTCCGGCTTGCGGCGCGCGGCCTCGCGGGCGCTGCCCAGGAAGGCGCGCACCAGTCGGTTGCGGTAGACCGCGTGCATGGAGAACCGGTTGAGGTTCACGCACGCGCCGAAGGCGTAGCAGAAGATGCCGCCCGTCGCAGCGATCGCAGGGGCGACGATGGCGAGCGAGCCAAACCCGTCCTGCGGCGGGGCAAGAAGGGATAGCAGCCACAGTGACAGCAGGGCTGCGAGGCGGCCGGACAGCATCAGGAGGGCAAGCGCGAACACTGACACCGCGGCGCTGGTGAGCAGCTCCGGCCTCAGCCAGGCGGCCGGGCCGCCCGCCCGGTCGGTGACGGCCCTGGTGAGCGCGCTCTTGCCGAGCAGCGCCGCCACCGGGCCGGCGGCGAAGCCGGCCAGCGCCACCACCCAGCTCCAGGCCAGGCCCGGACTGTCGAGCAGCAGGCGGGGCAGCACCACGCCGGCGGCGGCGGCGAAGGCAAAGCAGAGCACCGGGCGCAGCTTGGCGCCGCTGAGCCGGGCGAGCCATTCCCGGTCGAGGTTGCTGCGCAGGCCGCGGCGGCGCAGCGCCACGTAGAGGCTGGAGCGCAGCACCTCGCAGGCGATCACCCAGGGCGGGCCGGCGGTGGCGACCAGCAAAGCGGCCTGGCCGAGGGCGAGGCGGATGCCGAGCCAGAGCAGCAGCGAGGACACGGCGGCGCTGGCGGCCCAGGCGGGCAGGTTGAACCAGAACGACCCGAGCTGCCGTCCGCGATTCGTGTTCTGCTCGTCGTCGTCGGGCTGCCCCGGCTCGATGCGGTAGGTGCGGCGCACGTCGTTCCAGGCGAGCAGGTAGGCGACGAGGCAGGCCACCCAGGACAGCACGGGCAGCGCGAGCAGGGCGGGCTCCCCCCACGGCACCACCACCGCGCCCCCCTTGTTTTGCGTATTTCCGGAGGCCGCGTTCCCTGGCGCTGGCGTCGCCGCGGAGCCGGACGCGGCCGACGGCGTCGCGGTGGCGAGCACGGGCGACGGGGCTGCGGCGGGGGAGGCGGACAGCGAGAGCGACACGGTGAACGGGGGCGTAGCGGTACTTGGCGGAGGCGCCAGGGACCCGATGAAGGTCGCGGCCACCACCTCTCCGGCCTTGGCGGCGGCGGGCTCGGGAAGGTGCAGCGCCGGTGCCACGCAGAGTGGCGCCAACGCCGTCCAGAGCAGGGCCGGCAGCACGATGGCGCGCCGAATCGTCGCGCCGTTCCACCCGAGGGAACTCGTGTCGTGCGGCGTGCGCGCATACGTGTCGGGAAAGGCGTGGCTCGGCAGGGCCACGATGGCGCGGCGGACGGCGATGCCCAGCCCCAGCAGGGCCACCGCGGCGAGCGCCGTGGTGAGGCCCCACGACGCCGTGCCCCACGCCAAGTCTCCTTGCCGGCCCTGCCCCAGGCTGCCCTGTCCCGCCAGCGAGCCGCCGGCGCCGTCCGACGCCGCGCGCCAGCAGAGCAGCGCCAGCCAGGCCACGGGGAGCGCCGCGCCGGCAACCATCAGCGGCGCGAACACGATCC
>CAXTRP010000461.1:0-2801 GCA_964246615.1 uncultured Caulobacteraceae bacterium
CGCAGGTAGGCGCGCTGCGACGGGTCGTGCTCAAGGTCGGGCGCGCCCCAGCTCTCGTTCAACGGGACCCAGGCGATGATGCAGGGGTGGTTGTAGTCGCGCCGCACCGCCTCCATCCACTCCCGGCAAAGCCGCTCCACCGCGCGTTCGTCGAACCGGAAGGCGTTGGCCGCCTCACCCCAGACCAGCACGCCGAGCCTGTCGCACCAGTAGAGGAAGCGCGGGTCCTCGACCTTCTGATGAATGCGCAACCCGTTGAAGCCGAGCGCCTTGGCGAGTTCCACCTCGCGCCGGATGGCCTCGTCGCTCGGTGCAGCCAGATGGGACTGCGGCCAGTAGTTCTGAGCCAGCACCAGGCGCAGGAAGGTCGGGACTCCGTTCAGCAGCAGCCGCCCGTCCACCGCCTCGATCCGGCGCAGTCCGAAGTAGCTCTCCACCCGATCGAGCACCGCGCCATCGGGGCCAAGGAGGTCCAGCGTCGCCTCGATCAGGTTGGGATGGTGCGGCGCCCAGCGCGCCAGCCTCGCGTGGTGGAGGCGTTCGGGCAGCATCGCCTCCCGCTCCAGCAGCGAGCCGTCGAGCGCGTAGGTGTCGTCCGCGAGGCGTTCGCCGTCGAGCCGCAACGTCAGGCGAAGGCGGCCTTCGACCAGGGTGCGGCCGCCGAGCCGTAGCCGCATCTGGACGGCGTAGCGCTCTGGATCGGGCGTCCAGCGCACCTCCGCCATGAAGCTTTCGCCGAGCGGCTCCAGCCACACAGGTTGCCAGATGCCGGTGGTGCGATGATACCAGATGATCTCCGGCTCTGGTCCCCAGTACTGCTTGCCGCGCGGTTGGGTGAGGTCGTGGGGATCGTCGTGGGCTCGCACCACCACGACCTGTTCCGCGTCAGGGGAGAGCAGGGGCGCTATGTCGAAGTGGAAGGGCGTGTGGCCGCCTTCGTGGCGGCCGGCGAAACGCCCGTTTACCCAGACCTGCGCCTCGTAATCGACCGCGCCGAAGTGGAGGTGGAGGCGGCTTGGGCGGTCCCCAGGCGCGATCGCGAACTCGCGGCGATACCAGACGACCGGATGGTAGCCCCGGGCCTTGATCCCGCTGGCTGGCGACTCCGGCGGGAAAGGCACGAGGATCTCCCGGTCGAACGGCTCGCGGCGCTCCGCCCAACGCGCCTGCAGGCCGCGGTCCTCGTCGTCGTGGGCGAAGCCCCAGGCGCCGCGAAGGTCCGTCCACGCCTGCCGACGGAAGTCGGGCCGCGGGTGCAGCGGCGGGTCGGGCGAGGCAGGGTCCATCGTGGCGCGCCCCGCGGCCTCCACGCGTCAGACGGCGAGGGAGGTGAGCACGGGGTCGCGCAGACCCGGAGCGGGCGTGGGCGTCTTCCGCTCCGCCGCCACCCGCGTCTCGGCCAGGAAGCGATCGATCGCCGAGTCCACGTCGGAGAGGAGCACGCCGCGTCCAGATGTCAGGGCGGCGTCGCGCGGGCGCGGTGCGCGCCACCCGCACGCCTCCGCGCTCGCGGAGCGGATCAGGCCGGGGTCGAAGCCCGCAGCCGGTCTCGCCATCGATCATCCGGGCGAGCCCCGCGTCGACCAGGTCAGGGACGGAGGTCGGCGCCCTGCCCAGGTTTTCGGGAAAGGTGACCGCCAGGCCATCCTCAAGGTCGTTCAGGAGCCTTGCAGCGTAGTTCCAGGTGGCGTCAGGGGAGAAGCACGCCGCCGTTCGCACGATCAGGCTCGCGCCGCCCAGCGCCAGCACCCGACGCTCCCCCTCCGCCTGGGTGCGGCCATAGGTGTTGAGCGGCCGCGGTTCGTCGGTCTCCGCGTACGCTTCTCCCCTAGTCCCGTCGAAGACCATGTCGGAGGAGAAGGTGGTCAGCGGGATGCCGAGCCGCTTGCAGGCGCGCGCCAGGTTCTCAGGCCCCAAGGCGTTGGCTGCTAGGCAGCGGGCGGGGTGGACCTCTGCTCCGTCGATGTCCGACCAACCGGCGGCGTTCAGGACCGCCCAGGGCCTAACCTCCTCGAACACGGACCGTATGCTGGCCGCATCCTCCAGCCGGAGCCGGGTGCGGTCGGCTATCGCGATCGGCAGGGCGCGCCTCTGGCAGGCGAGGACGAAGGCGCGACCCAGCATGCCCGTCTCCCCCGTGATGAGGATGGGCGCGCAGGGGTAGGTCGGCGGTGGCGGCATGGCCCGGGCAGGCCCGGGATCGAGCAGATCGTCCAACTGCTTCGTCCGGCGGCCGCCGGTCTCGTGGTCGAAGCGGACGTCCCGCGTCCACCAGCCGGAGGAGGCGAGGGCCGGGGTGGTGGGCGGCTCCCGTCCGGCGCCGAGCGCGCGGAGCAGGGACGCCACGGCGGTGGGCCGAGGCTCGCCGCCGGTCAGGTCGAAGACGCCACACTCGTAGCGGTTGGCCGGCACGGCCGCCAACGTCTTCCAGTCGAAGGCGCCGAGCAGGGTCCAGGCCGTCACTGCCTCGATCTCGATCCCGTCCTCGCAGCGAAGCGCCTCGCAGGTGCGCCAGACCTCCAGGATCCAGCGCATCATCTCGTCGCGGGCGCCGACATTGTGGGTTTCCGTCACACCGAGTGGGGTCCCATAGCGCCGCCACGCCTGGTCCAGCAGCGCGGCCAGCCCGAGCAGCCCGCGCCCGATGGAACGCACCGCGTCAGTCCCCACGTACTCGCCCGGACCATCCTGGCCCAGCATCGCCTCGGGATAGGCGCCGACGTCGTGGTCCAGCACCCGCTCGCTGGAGACGTAGTGGTTGACGCCGAGGACGTCGGCGGGACACGGGTCGTCGGCCAGCA
>CAXTRP010000462.1:0-2789 GCA_964246615.1 uncultured Caulobacteraceae bacterium
GCGGTCCTGGTAGCGGATCGGGCCATGCGCCTGGTCGTGCAACTGGACCCGCGGTCGCCGGAAGCGGCGGTGCAGGCGGCGCTCGCGGCCTTGGACACCATGGCCAGCGAGCCGGCGCGGGAGGTCAGCTCGCCAGCTCCGGTGCTAATCGTTCCGCGCCTGTTGACCCCCAAGATGTGCACTCAGCTGATCGCCCGCTTCGAGGCGGGAGACCATGTGGAAGGGGCCATGGCCTCGGAAGACGCGGCCGGCGCGCCGGTCAGCCGCATCGACGCCGCCAGGAAACGAAGGCGCGACCTGACCCTAGACCCCGCCGAACCGCTCCATGCGGAGGTGGTGACGGCGCTCGCCAGCCGCCTAGTCCCCGAGATCGCCAAGGCCTTCCAGGTCCAGCTGGCGCACCTGGATCGCATCCTGGTGGCCCGCTACGATGACACAGGCGGCTACTTTCGACGCCATCGTGACAACAGCTCGGTCCACCTCGCCTATCGCGAGTTCGCCGTCTCGGTGAACCTGAACACCGGCGCCTACGAAGGCGGCGAGCTGTTGTTTGCGGAGTACAACGACCACCGCCACAACCCGCCGGCGGGCGCCGCCCTGGTCTTCTCCGCCAGCCTGTTGCACGAGGCGGCGCCGGTGACCCGGGGCAGCCGCTATGTGCTCCTCACCTTCCTGCACAGCGACGCCGCGGAGCATCGCCGACGCGCCGCACTCGATCCTCCCCCATCGGGGGAGAGGAACCCAACGCAGCAGGGTGCAGGTGGCTGCGCGACCGCCTGACGGCCGCCCCCTCGGTCGCTTTGCGACAGCTTCCGCGGAAGGAGGCCTCTAAGCCACCGGCGTCACCGGAGCGGCGCCGCTCAGCACGGCCTGCAGGTTCGCCAGCAGCAGGTCGAACATGGCGCTCACCGCGCGGCTCGTGGCGCCGGCGGTGTGGGGCGTGAGCACGGTGTTGGGGACGTCGGCCCAGCGGTCCGGGGGCGAGGGCTCCTCGGCGAAGACGTCCAGGGCGGCCGCGCCCAGAGCGCCGGAGCGAAGCGCCGCGATCAAGGCGTCCTCGTCCACCAGCTGGCCCCTCGCCACGTTGACGAGCAAGCCGCGGGGTCCAAGCTCCGCGATCACCTCGGCGGAGATGAGGCCGAGGTTGGTCTCGTCAGCCACGCAGCCCACCACGACGATGTCGCTCCAGCGCGCCAGCTCCAGCAGGCTGTCATGGCGTGGCCAGGTGACATGGGGCTTGGAACGCGGACCCCACCAGGCGATCTCCATGCCCATGACCGCGCCCCGCCTGGCCACCGCCTCGCCGATGCGGCCGAAACCGACCAGGCCGAGCTTGGCGCCACCCAGGGACGTGGTGATCGTCTTCGCCTTCACCGTCCATTCACCGCCGCGCACTTCCCGGTCGCCCGCCACGATCCGTCGTCGGGACGCCAGGATCAGCCCGATGGCGTGGTCGGCCACATCCTCATGGTTCACGCCGGGTGCGTGGGTGACATGGAGCCTCCGCTCCCGCGCCCAGGCCACGTCGATCCGATCGTAACCGGACGTAAAGCAGGCGATGAGCCTGAGCGCGGGCATGGCTTCCAGGCGCGGCTTATCCAGTGGGAACTCGCCGGCGACCACCACCGCCTCTACGCTGCGCTCCGCCTCGACGGACGGGCTGGCCCACGCGCGCAGCACCGTGAAGCCCGCTTCAAGCCGGGCGGCGACGCCCTCAAGGTGGGGCTGCATGACGATGATGACAGGTCTGGCGCTCAAGGCAGGCTCCCGGGTGAGGCGGAACCATAACCACCGCGCCGGCCTTCGGGCGAGAGGTGACGGCGGCCCGCGAACGCCCTAACACGCCTGCCATGCGCCTGGCCTTCCTCGGCACCCCCGACTTCGCCGTCCGAGCCCTGGCCGAGGTGATCGCCGCTGGCCATGACGTGGCGGCCGTCTACACCCAGCCGCCGCGACCCCGCGGGCGCGGCCAGGCGCTGCTGCCCTCCCCCGTCCAGGTTTTTGCAGAAGAGCACGGACTGGAGGTGCGCACGCCTGCCTCCATGAAGGCGCCCGAGGCGATCGAGGCGTTCCAGCTGCTGGCGCTCGACGGCGCGGTGGTGGTCGCCTACGGCCAGATCCTGGTGCGCGAGGTGCTCGACGCGCCGCGCCTCGGCTGCTTCAACCTGCACGGCTCCCTGCTGCCGCGCTGGCGAGGCGCCGCGCCGATCCAGCGGGCGATCATGGCCGGCGATGCGGTGACGGGCGTCCAGGTCATGCGCATGAGCGAGGGGTTGGACGAGGGGCCGGTGCTGGCGTCGGCCACCATCCCGATTGCGGCGGACGACACCACAGCGACCCTGCAGGTAAAGCTGGCCGAGGCTGGCGCGGCCCTGTTGACCCCCGTCCTGGCCGCCATTGCGGCGGGGATCGCAGTGGAGACGCCCCAGGCGGTCGAGGGCGCCACCTACGCCAGGAAGATCAAGCCGGCGGAGGCGCGGATCGACTGGACACGCCCCGCTACAGCGCTGGACGCCCACATCCGCGGCCTGTCGCCCTTCCCCGGCGCCTGGTTCGAGGCGCCGTCCAGCCGCGGGCCGGTGCGGGTGAAAGCGCTGCTCTGCCGACCGGAAGCCGGCGTGGGGGCGGCGGGCGAAGTGCTGGACGGCGGGCTTCTGGTAGCGTGCGGCGAGGGGGCGTTGCGGCTGCTGCGCCTGCAGCGTGAGGGCAAGGGTTCGCAGGACGCCGACACCTTCCTGCGCGGCCTGCCGCTCCCCACTGGGACGCGGCTGCTGTGATCCGGCGTCTTG
>CAXTRP010000463.1:0-2788 GCA_964246615.1 uncultured Caulobacteraceae bacterium
TTGCGCCGGCCGCGGGCCGGCCAATGGCGGAGAACGGACATTCCGGTGAGCGCACGCCCCGCATCGCGTCGACGCCGCGCAGGCTGCGCAAGGCCGATCAGCGCATCGAGCAGGCCCGCGCGACTCTCGAGGAGTTCGCAGGCGAGCAACAGATCGAGGTCGTCCGCATTGAGCGGGTCGAATGTCGCCTGAAGCTTGAAGGGACGTTTGGCGAGCCGGAGCATCGGTGCCGGTGCGGCCGCATTCTCAGCGAATAACCAAGCGACGATCTGCCGAAGGGCGTACAGACGGGCGGAGACATCAGCTTGAATTTCCGCAGCGGCCGGGGCGCCGGCGCGGCCCTCGCGGAAACCCCGAATGACCTCGATCGAGAGCAGCGACGAAAATGGTCGCTCGAACTCTGGCGCTGGCTGATACGGCTCCGCCAGTGCGCCCGACGCCGTAAGGGCTTGGCTCACTTGGCGCAGATCATAAGAAACCTGGGTCGGCAACGCGTAGAGTTGTTCCACCACTGTCCGTAGCGCGGTCGCTGGCAGATGGTGCGCGCCGCGAAACTCCGGCTCGGGGACGACATCTTCGGGTGGGAAGAGCCGCACAAGGTGCAGCAACCCGTTTCGGATCCGGGTGTCGTCGAGATGGCGACCGACCGCCTCCTGTAATCGGATCGCTTCCGACGGCTCATAGAGAAAGATGTGTGCGTGCAGCGCCCCGCCGGCCTGATTCGCGGCGTCGATGGCGATGAGGTCGGTGACGAGTTGCCCCAGCACCTCTGCCATGGCGGCAGCTTCGTCGACGGCTCCCGCTGTCGAGGGAACGCGAATGACCTCGTGGACCCTGTTTCCGTCGCGATAGAAGGCGTACCCGATCGCCGCCAGTCGATCATCGACCGGGTCATGGTCGACGGTCACAAACAGGGTCGCGTCGGCGCGCGGGGGCATCAGGTAGGTGTGAGCCTCCTCCGTTCGATGCGGTTGCTGCGCGATAATGGCGTTGGCGCGGACCGTCAGTAGGTCGGCGCGACGGCTCAGTGACCAACCGATCCCTGGCGCAGCGGCCAGACCGGCGGCGCGTGCGAGATCGCCAACGCGGCGCACGCCTAGGCGTTGAAGCGCGCGCTTTGCTTCATGGGTCAGGCCGGCCACCGCCGACACGTCTCTGTTGGCAGGCGGGAGGGTCTCGGAGATCGCGCCCATGCAGTGCTCGAGGAACTTGCACTGCTCGCATTTGAAATAGAGGTGGAAGAACGTCTCATCGCGCCGAGGCGCGCCATCGCCGGGTTCCACCGCGCGGCTGGCGATCTGTGGAAGTAGGTTCGAGCAGAAATCGTCGACCAGCCGCAGGTACGGCGCCAGGCGAAAATCCTCTGGGTGATATTCGTCACCCTCGGCGGTACCGCCATCGGGAATGCGCCAGATAACGCCAACAGGGTTCACCTCCGCGTCGACACCAAGTTCGGCCAAGAGGGCTTCGAGAACCCGGGCATAGAAGGCGACCTGGGTTTTGTGGAACGGGGTCGCCCGTCGCGTGGCCTTGACGTCGATGATCTGAAAGATCGCCCGACCGTCCACCACCTCTCGCTTCACGAGGTCCGGAAAGACCCGTTTCAAACTGACGCCGGTGCCTTGCAGGAGCGCCAGAGGGGATCGAGGCCTTAGGTTGAGTTGTGACGCATAGGGGGCTCTTGACCGACCTCGAAGGAAGGCGATGGCGTCAACTTCCGGGAGTCCAAACTCACCCGGTTGCGGCCGGAGGACGCCCTCCACCCGGTCAAGTCGACGTAGCACTCGCTCCTCGTAGTCAACGCCAAGGATTGCCCAAGATTGTTCGCGGACGTCGGCGGCGATGGGGAGCGCCGCCAGCTCTTCATCAGTAAAGAGCTCGTACCGGACCTTGCGCTCGCACCGATACTGGAACCACGCTTTCACAGTCGATGCGCTGAGCGCCAGCGTCATTGGCCATCACCCCGTTCTTCTCGCTGCCAAGACACCGCAAGCCGGGGGACGCTAGCGTGTGTGGTAGCGCTTCGCCACCGGGGGATTGAGATTGGTCCCCGCCCAGGTTCAGACTCGATCCGAGAATCTGTCGTAGGCGTCGAGCCGGCGTACGAGCAACTCGATCTCGCCCCTATAGATTTCCGCCTTCAGGAAGGCGATCTCGGTCTCGCGGGCATCTTCGGCGACGTCAATGAACCAGGCCCGAGGCGACCCGCTGCCCTCCCCGTTCCAGCGATAGCCGCGCGCTTTCAGGACGTCCTTCAGGTCGAAGGGCGAGTTCTCCGCCCAGATTCTGTAGGAGGGCGTGCGCGCGCGCTCCAGCAACTGCGCAAGGCCGGTCCGGCCGCTCCGCGGATGCGCGCAGGCCAGCAGTTCGATCGCCGCCATGCAGTCATGGGTCGCGCGATGGCGCTCATAGAAGAACCCGGCGCCTCCGGCGAGGTACGCGAGTTTCGTCCCTTCGTAGCCCTCGGCGGCCCAGTCGATCTCGCTCATCGAGCAGGCCCAAGGCTTGGTGTTGAACGTCTCGCAGAAGCGCTCGAGAAGTTTCCGGTCAAAGGCGGCGTTGTGCGCCACCACCAGGGAAGCCGGCGCCGCGAAATGCAAGACTTCGGCCGGGTCAATATGCTGGCCAGCCACCATCGCATCATCGATCCCAGTGATGGCGGTGATTTCGGGCGGGATCGGCTTGCCAGGTTCGCGCAACCGCTGGAACGGCTCGCCGACAGCGTAGACCTGACCGTCAAGGCCGTAGGTGAAGGGCAACATCGCCAGTTCGATGATCTCGTCGCGCG
>CAXTRP010000464.1:0-2757 GCA_964246615.1 uncultured Caulobacteraceae bacterium
AACAGCGCGTGGCCGAGGCCCGCATGGACATCGAGATGACGCGCCTGCTGTGCCTCAAGGCCGCCGACGCCATGGACAAGGTGGGTAACAAGGGCGCCCAGCAGGAGATCGCCATGATCAAGGTGGCCGCGCCTCGCGCAGCCCTCAAGATCATCGACGACGCCATCCAGGCGCATGGTGGCGGCGGGGTGTCCGACGACTTCGGCTTGGCGAAAAGCTACGCCGGCATCCGCACGCTTCGCCTCGCCGACGGCCCCGACGAGGTTCACAATCGCGCGATCGCCCGGCTTGAGTTCCGCCGCTACACCAACGCCTCGGACGGCGCCTCGCCACAGGCGGTGGCCGCAGAATGAGCGAAGCGCCCGCCGCGACCTTTTCCGGCGTCAAGCCGGTGGAGAGCCGTCACCAATTCGACGAGGCGGCGCTCGATCGATGGATGATGGGGAAGGTCGAGGGCTATGCCGGCCCTTTGCGCGTGTTCCAGTTCAAGGGTGGCCAGTCCAACCCGACCTATCGGCTGGAGACGCCTGGCCGCACCTATGTCCTGCGCCGCAAGCCGTTCGGCCAGTTGCTGCCGTCCGCTCACGCGGTCGAGCGTGAGTTCCGGCTGATCTCAGCCTTGAACCGGGTGAACTTCGCTGTGCCCCACGCCTATGCGCTCTGCGAGGACGTGTCGGTGATCGGCGCCGTCTTCTACGTCATGGAGGCGGTGGAGGGATCGATTCACTGGGACGGCGCCTTGCCGGGGCTGGCGCCGGACGCCCGCCGCAGGGCTTACGAGGCCATGATCACCACCCTGGCCGACCTGCACAGGGTGGATTACGCCGCCATAGGCCTGGGAGATTACGGCCGGCCCGGCAACTATTTCGCACGCCAGGTGGAGCGCTGGACCAAACAGTACCGCGCCTCCGAGACCGACCGGATCGATGCGGCCGAAAAGCTGATGGCGTGGCTGCCCGCCACCACGCCTGAGCAGGCCGGGGTCTCCATCGTTCACGGCGACTACCGCCTGGACAACATGATCATCGCGCCGGAGGGCGACCGGGTGGCGGCGGTGCTGGACTGGGAGCTGTCGACGCTCGGCGATCCGCTCGCTGACTTTTCCTATATGCTGATGCACTGGGACATGCCTTCGGACGGGCGCAGCGGCTTGGCGGGTCTGGATCTCGCCGCGCTAGGCATCCCTTCGCGCGAAGAGGCGGTGGCGCTTTATTGCAGGCTGACCGGCCGGGATGGCGTACCTAACCTCGACTGGTATTTCGCATACAACCTGTTTCGCCTGGTCGGCATCCTTCAGGGAATCGCCGGACGGGTGCGCAACGGCACCGCCGCCAGCCCCCAGGCCGCCCAGATGGCCGCCCGCACGCCCTTGCTGGCGGAGGCGGCGTGGGGCTTCGCCCTTCGCGCCGGCGCCTGAAGGACCAGTTCGATGCAGATCGCCGGCAAGATCGTGGTGGTGACGGGCGCAGCCCAGGGGATCGGCCGCGCGCTCTGCGAGCGCTTCCATGCCGAAGGCGCCGCCAAGGTGATCGCCGCCGACCTCGACGTGGACGGGGCTGCGGAGACCGCGGGGCGGGTCGGCGGCGTGGCCTTCGCCTGCGACGTCGGCCAGGCCGGCGAAGTGGCGGCCATGGTGGAGAAGATCGAGGCCGAGATCGGACCCATCGACCTCTACGCCTCCAATGCCGGCGTCTTGGATCGCGACCCGGACTTCGACGATGCGGCGTCGGCCTCGGAAGAAAGCTGGGCGCGCTCGTGGGCGGTGAACGTCATGGGCCATGTGAACGCCGCCCAGGCGCTGCTGCCAGGCTGGCGCGCGCGGCGGCAGGGCTATTTCCTCGCCACGGTCTCGGCCGCGGGCCTGCTCAGCCAGGTCGGCAGCGCCACCTACTCCACCACCAAGCACGCCGCGCTCGGCTTCTGCGAGCACTTGGCGATCGCCCACAAGGACGATGGGATCAGGGTCTCGGCGCTTTGCCCGCAGGGAGTGGACACGGCCATGGCTCGCGGCGCCAGCGCCACCCAGCCGGCGCTGCTGGACGGGTTGCTCAGCCCTGAGGCCGTGGCTGAAGCAGTGGTGCAGGGCCTCGCCGCCGAGCGGTTCCTGATCCTGCCCCATCCGCAGGTGGCCCAGTACATGCTGAACAAGGCCAACGATTACGATCGTTGGCTGGGCGGCATGGTCAAGCTGCGGCGGGCGGCGAGAGGGTGAACGTCCCCGCCGTGATGACAGCCGAAGGATAAGGAGCGCCCGTGTCGCTGTTCGACCTGACCGGCAAGGTGGCCGTGGTCACCGGTTCCTCTCGCGGCATCGGCAAGGCCGTTGCAGAGCGCATGGCCGAGCAGGGCGCCCGGGTAGTGATCTCGTCCCGCAAGCAGGACGCGTGCCAAGCGGTGGCTGACGAGATCAACGCCGCGCACGGGGCGGGCCGCGCCGTGGCCATCGCAGCCAGCATCTCGTCCAAGGAGGCGCTGACCCAACTGGTCGCCGAGACCAATGCGGAGCTTGGCCCCATCGACGTCCTGGTCTGCAACGCCGCCAGCAACCCCTACTACGGGCCGATGGCCGGCATTTCGGACGATCAGTTCAGGAAGATCCTGGACAACAACGTCTTGTCCAACCACTGGCTGGTGCAGCTGGTCGCGCCGCAGATGATCGAGCGCAGGGACGGGGCGATCGTCATCGTCTCCTCTATCGGCGGACTGCGGGCCTCCACCGTCATCGGCGCCTACAACGTCTCCAAGGCCGCCGACATG
>CAXTRP010000465.1:0-2756 GCA_964246615.1 uncultured Caulobacteraceae bacterium
CGGCTGGACCGGCTGTGGGACGCCATCCAGGAAGTCCGCGAAGGTCGGCGCGAGAGCCCCCGCACGGCGCGCCTGCTGGCCTCCGGCGCGCCCAAGCTGGCCCAGAAGCTGGTGGAGGAAGCCGCCGAGACCGCCATCGAGGCGGTCCGAGGCGAACGGACCGCCCTTATCAACGAGAGCGTGGACCTGCTCTACAACCTCGCCGCCCTCTGGAACGGGCTGGGCGTGGCGCCTTCGGCCATCTGGGCGGAAATGGATCGGCGGGAGGCGGTGCTCGGCATGGCGGAAAAGCTGCCCAAGACGGAAGACGTCTAGGCGTGCTGCGCTTCGGCAAACGCCTCGGCCACCTCTCGCCCCATCGCGGCTAAAGCCGTGCGTGCATACGGGATCGCCCGCGGCAGGGCGTAGAAGTAGTGGATCATGCCGGGGTGGACCGTGGCTTGGACGGCGGCGCCTTCGGCCTGCAGGCGGGCGGCGTAGGCCAGGGCTTCGTCCCGAAAGGGATCGCAGGCGGCGGCATGGACCAGGGATACCCCGGCGGTCGCCAGGGTGGGGGCGAGCAGCGGCGACACCCTCGGGTCCTGCAGGGGCGCGCCCTGGAGGTAGTCGGCGGCGTCGGTGGCCAGGCGTTCGGCGCTGAGGAAGAAGCCCTGGCCGAATTGCGTGCGCGAGCCCGCGCTGCGCGGCAAGTCCAGGATGGGACAGATCAGTAGCAGCAGCGCGAGCGGGGCGTCGCCGGCGCCTCGCCGCGGATCGTGCGAGACCGCTGCGGCGAGGTTCGCGCCCGCGGAATCGCCGGCCAAGCCCAGCCGGGCCGGATCGACGCCGAACGCCGGGGCCTCGGCCCTGAGCCAGTCCAGCGCGTCCAGGGCGTCGAGGATAGGACCTGGGAACGGGTGTTCGGGTGGGCGACGGTAGTGGAGGGCGAAGACGCTGCACCCGCTCTGCGCCGCCAGCGCGCCGCAGACGCCGGCATGGGTGTCCAGGTCCCCCGCCACCCAACCGCCGCCGTGCAGGTAGAGCAACGCCGGCTGCGGACGCTTTTCCTGCGCTCGCGGGGTGTAGCGGCGCACCGGCAGGTCAACGCCATCGGCCGCCGGGCAGCTCAGGGCCTCGCAGACGATATCCGCAGGCGCTGGGTCGGCGGCGAGGTCGGCCAGGGCGCGCAGGCTCTCGCGCCGCTCGGTGGGCGTGGGGACGGCGCCCTGCACGGCCTCGCCGGCGCGCAGCATGGCCAGCAGCCGCGCCGCGCGGGGATCAAGCTCGCAGGGCTCCTCGGCCATGACCGCGCTCGCGGCCCTGGCTCAGGTCAGACGTTCGACCAGGCGCGCGATGTCGTCGGCGGTGCGAAAATTCTCCGGCGTCATGGCCTCTTGCGGGATGAAAAGGTCGAATGCGCCTTCCACCGCCAGCATGAGGTTCACCGAATCCAGGGAGCTGAGGCCCGCATCGCGCAAGTCCTGACCCGACTGGGCGGCGCGCCTGCCCTTCTTGGCGAGCATGGCGTCCACCAGCGCCAGGATGCGCCCGAGCGGGACATCCTGGTCCGCCTCCCGCTCCGCCACCGCCTGCGCCGTCATCGTGCACCCCCACCCGAGCCGTCTGCATAGCGCGGCGCGGTAAAGGGACGGTTAGGGCGGCCTTGGCCTGCTCCTGCTCCTTCCGTCTTGCCCGGACTTGTTCCGGGCATCCATGGCGCACCCCTTCAACCGGCTAGTCGGCGCGCCACTGACCCTGCGGACAAGTCCCGAGGGCGACGGGAACAGGGGCGGTGAGCAGGCCCAAGGAGATGTTCTCCATGCGGGCGAGCTGGAGTTCGGATCGATCTGCTGTGCAGGCCTGATCCTCTCCAAAGCCTGGCACAGATGTTGAACCGGCGGGCTTCGACCAAGACGAGGCCGATCATGTTGGTACAACTGGCGCATCCCGCCCCCTCCGCCGCCGCCGACCTGATCGCTCGGGCCGAGGCGGTCGCTGATGTGGCGGCGGCTTATGCCGACGATGTGGACTCCAGGGGGCGCTTCCCCCGCGAGGCGCTGGCCGCGCTGAAGGCCGAGCGGCTGCTGGGCGCCATGGTTCCGGTGCGGCTCGGCGGCGACGGCGCATCGGTGACGGAGCTGGCGGAGGTCTGCCACCGGCTGGGCCAGGCCTGCGCCTCCACCGCCATGATCTTCGCCATGCACCAGATCAAGGCCGCCTGCCTTGTGAACCACTTCGAGCCCAGCGCCTGGCACGCCGACTTCCTGCGCGAGGTGGCGATCAGCCAGTTGCTGCTCGCCTCCTCCACCACCGAAGGCCAGGGGGGCGGCGACGTCCGCTCCTCCATAGCGCCCATCGAGCGGGATGGAGCCAGGATACGGCTGGAGCGGGCCGCTACGGTCATGTCCTACGGTGCGCAGGCGGATGCGGTAGTCACCACCGCCCGACGCGCGCCGGACGCCGCGCCCTCGGACCAGGTGCTGGTGGTGTTCCGCGCCCGCGACTACGTGCTGACGGAGACCGGAACCTGGGAGACCCTGGGGATGCGCGGCACCCGCAGCGCCGGCTTCGCCATGGTCGCCGAGGGCCATGAACTTCAGGTGCTGGCCAAGCCGTATGCGGAGATCCACGCCCAGACCATGACGCCGGTGGCGCACCTGCTGTGGTCCAGCGTCTGGGCCGGGGTGGCGGCGGGAGCGGTGGAGCGGGCGCGGCTGTTCCTGCGCAAGGCCGCGCGCGCCGGCGGGACCCCGCCGGCCGCCGCCCACTTCAACCGG
>CAXTRP010000466.1:0-224 GCA_964246615.1 uncultured Caulobacteraceae bacterium
GCGGCTCTGCACCAGCAGCGACGGCAGGGTGATGCGGGGCAGCACGTGCTGGCCGAGTTGGGCGATGCCCGCAACGCCCCCCATGAGAAGCTCGCGCCGGTCGAACATCAGGCGGCGGAGTGTATGGCGGCGCGGCCGGACAAGAAGGCGTCCAGCACTTCGATCACACGTGCATTGTGCTCAGGCAGACCGACGGTGATGCGCAATCCCGCCGGGATGCCGTA
>CAXTRP010000466.1:234-2739 GCA_964246615.1 uncultured Caulobacteraceae bacterium
CCCTGTTCCGCCAGCGCGGCTTCCGCCTCGGCCGCGGTGCGGCCCGGCCCGGTGGGAAAGCGGGCGAGCACGAAGTTGGCCTGCGACGGGACGGTCACCAGGCCCAGCCCTTCCAGCGCCTCGGCGAGCTTCGGCCGTTCTTCGCGCACCAGGGCGCGCGATCGCTCCAGGAAGGCGTCGTCGTCCAGGGCCGCCAGGGCGGCGGCCTGCGCCGGCAGGTTGACGTTGAAGGGCGAGCGGATGCGGTCCATCGCGCCGATCACCTCGGCCGGTCCGTATCCCCAGCCAACCCGCAGGCCCGCCAGCCCGTAGGCCTTGGAGAAGGTGCGGGTGGCCACGATATTCGCCGCGCCGCGCGCCATCGACAGCCCGTCGCACCAGTTCGGGTCCTCCACGAACTCCGCATAGGCGCCGTCCAGACACAGCAGCACGTTCCCCGGCAGCGCCCCGTGCAGGCGCGCGATCTCGGCGCGGGTGTTCCAGGTTCCGGTAGGGTTGGCGGGGTTGGCGACGAACACGATCCGGGTGCGCGCGTCCACCTTGCGCAGCACCTCGTCCACGTCGAGCTTGAAGTCCGGCTCCGGGGCGAAGCGCACCTCCGCCTGGGCGGCGCGGGCGGCGATGCGGTAGGCGAGGAAGCCGTACTGGCCCTGCACCACGTTGTCGCCGGCCTCGCAGTAGACCTGGCACATCAGCGTGAAGATCTCGTCGGATCCGCAGCCGAAGATCAGCCGCTCGCCCTCCAGGTCGAACCTGGCGGCGATCGCCGAGCGCAATCCGTTGGACGGCCCGTCGGGATAAAGCTGCAGGCTGGAGGCTGCGTCCTTGTAGGCCGCGATCGCGTGGGGGCTCGAACCCAGGATGTTCTCGTTGGAGGACAGCTTCAGCGGCTGGGCGAAGCCGTCCGCCTTGGCCTTGCCGCCGACATAGGGGGCGATGTCCAGTATCCCCGGCTTGGGTCGGGGCCGGACGGGCGTCGCCAGGTCTAGGGTGTCGCTCATCTGAAGATCGTTCCGGCCGCAGGGCTGTCAGCGCAGATAGCGCGCCTATCAGAGCCGCTTCAAGGCGCGCGCCGGCCCGTTGCGCTAAGCTGGCGGCTGCGGGACGAGGACGAGGGTCATGGATCAGGCGATCGTACGCAGGGGCAGCGGCGTCGGCGCGGGCGTGCGCTGGGTGTTCGGCTACGGCTCGCTGATGTGGCGGCCATCCTTCGCCTTCGAGACCCGCGCGCACGGGCGGCTGCAGGGCTATGCTCGGGCGTTCTGCATCTACTCCGTCCACCACCGCGGCACGCCGGAGCGTCCCGGCCTGGTGCTGGGCCTG
The DNA here is from genome assembly GCA_964246615.1 of uncultured Caulobacteraceae bacterium. Lineage (GTDB taxonomy): Bacteria > Pseudomonadota > Alphaproteobacteria > Caulobacterales > Caulobacteraceae > CAHJWH01. Next base: position 1,558 of record CAXTRP010000466.1, read on the forward strand.
GGGCCGGGCGAGGGCGTGCGCGGCGTCGCCTACCGGGTGGCGGACGCGGCATGGGCCTCCACCTACGCCTACCTGCTCGACCGCGAGCAGCCTACCGAGACCTATGAGGAGGCCACCGCTCCCGTGCGCCTGGACGGCGGCGAGACGGTGCGCGCCCTGGTCTTCCTCTCTGACCCCGCCCATCCCCAGTGGGCCGGCGCCCTGTCCCAGCATCAGCAGGCGGCGCTGATCGCCGGCGCGCACGGCTTGTCCGGCCGCAACGTCGACTACCTGCGCGACCTCGTCGACCACCTGCGCCAGGCGGGGGAGCCGGACGCCGGGATGGAAGACCTGCTGCGTCGGGTGGAGACGCTTGAGGCGTCGACGTCCGGTCAGAGAGCAGGATGACCCTGCTTGGCGTCATCCATGCTCTCCGTCTTGCCCGGACTTGTTCCGGGCATCCAGGGACAAGCCCTGGGGATACGGAGAAAGAGCCGCCTAGGCTCATCAAGCACCAGACCTCATCGCCGGCCGAACAGCTTTTCCAGGTCGGACAGCTTCAGCTCCACGTAGGTGGGTCGGCCATGGTTGCATTGGCCGGAGTGGGGCGTGGCCTCCATCTGGCGGAGCAGGGCGTTCATCTCGGGCGCGCTCAGCCGGCGGCCGGCGCGCACGCTGCCGTGGCAGGCCATGGTTCCGCACACCGCCCCAAGCCGCTCCTTTAAGGAGAGCGCCGCGCCCGTCTCGGCCAGATCGTCTGCGATATCGCGCACGAGGCCCACGACATCGGTGTCGCCGAGCAGAGCCGGGGTTTCACGCACCAGCACCGCGCCGGGGCCGAAGGCCTCGATCACCAAGCCCAATTCGGCCAGTTCCCCGGCGCGGCTGCAGACCCGCTCGGCCTCGGCGGGGTCCAGCTCCACCACCTCGGGCAGCAGCAGGGCCTGGCGGGCGACCTCGCCTCCCGCCATCTCCGCCTTCATGCGTTCATAGACCAGCCGCTCGTGGGCGGCGTGCTGGTCCACCACCACGATGCCGTCTCGGGTCTGGGCGACGATGTAGGTCTCGTGCACCTGGGCGCGCGCCGCGCCGAGCGGGAAGTCGAGCGCATCGAGCACAGCGGGCGGAGCAGACCCATCGTGCGGCACGACCTGGGCGGACACCGCGCCGACCCCCGGCAGCGACCAGGCGGGGGCGGATGGC
>CAXTRP010000467.1:0-2703 GCA_964246615.1 uncultured Caulobacteraceae bacterium
TGCTTAACAAGATCGATTTGGTGAGCGCCGAGGCGCAGACCTCGCTCACTTCCCGCATTCGGGGCCTCAATCCAAGCGCACGGATCCTCCCGACCCAGGCGTGCGGGGTGGAGCTTTCGCAGGTGATGGATCAGGGCGCTTTCGACCTGCAGCGTATCCTGCAGATCGAGCCCGACTTCCTCGGCGAGGACGAGCACGAGCACGACGACGCGATCACCTCGATCTCCTTCGCCTCGGATCTCGATCTCGACCCGGGTCGCACCCAGCGATGGCTGGACAGCGTGGCGACGACCATGGGTCAGGACATCCTGCGCTGGAAGGGCATCTTGAGCCTGAAGGGCGAGGATCAACGCGTGGTGTTCCAGGGCGTGCACATGCTGCTGGCGATGGATCGCCAGCGTCCCTGGTCAGCGAATGAGGCCCGTAGCTCTCGCGCCGTCTTCATCGGCCGCGACCTGCCCGTCGACAAGCTGAGGGCCGGGTTCGACGCTTGCGTCGCCTGAGGCGCCCACCAGCTGGGATGAAGGAACCTCGTCGGCTTTCCGAGAACGCAGTGCGCGTCTGGCCGCTGGAGGGCGGGGCTTCGCCTCATCGTCGGGCGCGAGGATGGCGCGTTGTTCTCCATGACGCCGCGGCCTGAGACCTGCGTCACGTTCGAGAGGCCTCGCCCTGGTATCAGGGCTGGCGAAGCCGCTATCCTGAAGGCGGAGGGACCATAACGTGGCGCAGGGAACATTGGTTCGGACTTTAGAGGAAGCGCAGGCGATATGCCGTGACCGGGGCGGTCGACTTACGCCTCAGAGACAAGCGGTGTTGGCTGCTCTGTTGGGCGTAGACCATCCCATCACCGCCTATGAGCTGCTCGACCTCTTGCGCCCCCACCATTCCACCGTGACGCCCGCAAGCACCTATCGCAGCCTGGACTTTCTCGTGGAGATGGGGCTCGCCCACCGGCTCGAGACGACGAAGTCGTTCCTGGCATGCAGCCAACCGGACCACCCTCACGCCGGCCAGTTCCTGATCTGCCGTCGCTGCGGAACGGTCATCGAGGCGGAAGACCCGACGATAGCCGACGCCACCGCTGGCCTTGGCGAGAGACACGGCTTCACCGTGGACCGTCGCACGGTAGAGCTGACGGGCGTCTGCGGCCCTTGCGTCAAGGAAGGCGAGCCGCCTCAATCCTGACGGCGAGCATCGACAACCAGCCATCCCACGAACTTGATACGTTGTATCAGTTCGTGCCATATGGAGGCTCCTGCCTTTCAGGAAGCCCATGCCGCCGAGCGAAACTGACGCTGACTTCCCCCGAGCCCTGATTGCTCGATCCATAAGCGCAGGCGGTGATTGCAGATGACGGCGCCAGGACTTGTCGGGCCGGGACTTGCCGGACCAGGACTCGCAGGACTCGGGAGCGGCTTCATCTTTCTGCTCGGGCTGAGGCACGGCCTCGATCCGGACCACATCGCGGTGATCGACAATTTCACCTTTCGCGCGGCGGAGGAGCGACCGAGGACGGCGCCTTGGGTCGGCACGCTATTCGCGGCTGGGCACAGCGTGTCCGTCGCCGCTATCGCGCTCCTGGTCGCCGGGTTCACAGCGCGTCTGGCCTGGCCAAGCTGGCTCAACGAAACGACGGACTGGATGGTGGTCCTGCTGCTCTTCCTGGTGGGGCTGTTGAACCTTCGCGCGCTGCTTCGGCCGGATCGCTACACCCCGTCCGGCTGGCGCTCACCCCTGTTGCCAAAGGTCCTTCGCGACAGTTCGCACCCCTTTGCCGTCATGGCGACAGGCATGCTCTTCGGCCTGGTCTTCGATACCGCGACCCAAGCCGCTGCATGGGGGGCTGCGGCTTCGGCCCGCACGGGCCTGACCGGCGTTGCGATCGTGGCCGCCTTGTTCGCCGGAGGAATGATCCTTACCGACAGCGCCGATAGCCACATTGTCGCCGGCCTGCTGCGGACGGGAGGCGAGCAGTCGGCTGTCGGCCGCTACCGACGCGGGATCGGCTGGATCATCGTTGCGCTCTCATTCGGAATGGCGACTTATGCGCTTTCCACCAAGCTCGGCTGGATGCCCGAGCTGTCGGCCGCCCGCTTCACCTTGATGGGCGTAACCATGGCGACAGTCGTCATCGGCGCCTTGATCGTCGAGTGGCGCCATAGCCGTTCGCTCAGCGCGCAGGAGGCGGCATGACCGTCGCAATCCTGCTCAACAAGCCCGCCAGACGCGGTTACCGTCGACAAATCCGCCGCCGAGACCCACCGGCTGCGGCCGAACCTGGGCGTCGCTGATGCGCGCAGGCCAGGGCGTGCGCAACTTCGCCAACGTCATCAGGTGACCCCTAGCGGCCGGGCTCGGCCAGAGCGCGCTTGCGGGCGTCGACGTCCAGCCGCCTGTGTACAAGCTGGCGCCCACCACGCCCGCCGCCCACCACGCCCGCGGCGCTCGCCGACGGGCGTTTCCGCGTGCATCTCAGCTCGGCCACCGCCGGCGACGCCGTAGCGAAGCACGACCAGGCGGGGGCGAAAGGTTACGGCAGGTCTTGTCCGGGATCGGGCGCCTGGATCTCCAGCCGGTTCGCTGGCGGCACGATCACGGGCTTGCGTCCCGCGCTCACCAGAGCGGTGTTCAGCGTCGTGAGCGGGCCGGCCTTGAAGGCGCTCCAGCGGCTCCAGGCGGCGTCTAGCTGTCTGAGCGCCTGGT
>CAXTRP010000468.1:0-1488 GCA_964246615.1 uncultured Caulobacteraceae bacterium
GACGGGGCGAAGTCTGCCTCGGTCGCGGCCGCAGGGGTCCGGACGGCGTCGCCAAGCGCCGCTTCGTGCAAGGGCGCCGGTTCGGAAGTAGGCGGTGTGACCGGGCGGCGGGTCTCGGCCATGCGGTGATCGAGTCGCTCGCGGGCGTCTTCCAGCAGCTTGGCGGTGCGCTCCTCGCTGGCGCGGATGCGCTCGGCGAGTTCCGATGCGGTGGCGGCGTGACCCTCCTCGATGCGGGCCCCGATGCGGGCGACCTTGTCGGTCACGTCGGCGATGGCGTCCGCGGAGCGGCGGTCCGAGGTGGAGATGCGCTCGGCCAGGCGCTCGGCGATGCGGGCGATCTCGCCGCCGAGCTTTTCCAGCGCGTCGGCCTGGGCCCCGTCGGCGTGGCGCAGGCGGTTCTCCATGGCGTCGGCCAGGCGCGAGACCTCGCCGCTCATGGCCTCGACCGCCGCAGCGCCGCGGCCCTCCATGGCGCCGAGGCGCCCGCTCGTTTCCTCGGCCACTTCGGCGACCCGGGTCTCGGCCGCGCCCACGCGCTCTCCCAGGCTGTGCGCGACGCGCAGCACCTCCCGCCCGATCCGGTCGATGGCCTGGGCGGAGCGTTTCTCCGCCTGCTCCACATGGCCGCCGAGGTCGTGTAGCGCGGTCTCCATCTTGTCGAAGCGGCCGTCGACGGCGGCGCGAATGCGCTGGGCGAGCTCGGCGCGGGACGCCTCCACCCGCTGCGACAGGTCGTGCGCCAGGGACTGGAAGCGGCGCTCCATCTCGGCGGTGTTGTGGCTTGCGCCGCGCACCTCGTTGGTGCGGAGCCGGGCGTCCAGCCCTGCGAACGAGGACTGCAGCGACTGCACGGCGGCGGTGGTGCGGGTCTCCGTCTGATCCAGCCGCTCGGCCATGCGGGTCAGGACGGTCTCGACCTTCTCGGCGTCGGCGAAGGCGGCGGGCGCCGCCTCCACCACCGTCTCCACCTTCGCCAGCCGGCGCGCCACGGCCTCGGCGGCGGCGCGCGCGTCGTCCGCGGCGGATCGGGCGGCCTCGGCCGAGGCGTGCGCCGTCTCCTGGAAGTGCGTCCGGGCGTCGGCCGCCTTCAGCGCATCCTCGTCCATACGCATGGCCATACGGCCGAGAGCGGCTTCCAGCGCCTTCAGGCCTTCGGCGCGGGGGCCGTCCTCGCCCTCCAAGCGGCGCAGGCGTTCAGCGATGCGGGCCTGGGCGGCGCGGATGTCTTCCACCGTGCCTTCGAGGCGGGCGGAGCCGCCGCCGGTCTCGCGCTCGATCTCGTCGATCCGCGCCACGTCAGCCGCATCCATCGCGGCCAGCGCCGGCGCGCCACGCTCGCGGATCGTGCGCGCCGCCTCGGCCGGTATCTGCCCCAGCCCGGCCATCGCGTCGGCCGCCAGCGACTCGATGCGAAACCAGATGCGGTAGCGGTTCTCCGGCGCCCAGATGGCGGTCATCTCCGGACGGCTATAGCGGGGGATCATA
>CAXTRP010000468.1:1498-2680 GCA_964246615.1 uncultured Caulobacteraceae bacterium
CGATCTCGTCGAGCCGCGACAGCACACCCATGACCGACTGGTCCATGCCGCTGATGGCGAGGACCGAGCGGTGCTCGGCCGCCTCGACCCGAGTGGCCAGGATCTCCACGGCGCGCGCCAGGCGGCCGGGCTCGCCGTCCTGGGACGGGCCGCCGACGCGACGTCCGGACTGGGCTTCGCGGTAGAGGTCGTCCAGGTGGCGGCGCGGCTCGGCCGCGGCGACAGGCGCAGGCGCCACGGCCTCGGGCTCGCCGCCATCGATGATCATCTGGTTCAACCACTCGCCAAGCGTCATGCCGGACCGGCGCGCCAGGTCTTTGGCGATTTCACGCGCCTTGGGGTCTATGCCCTTGACGCTCCAGGGGCCGGCCGCTGTCATGGAGGGGCTATCTCCCACACCCGCAGAATCAGCCTCTACGGTGTCTGACGCTAGCGACCTACCGATTGGGTGTAAACGAGGCATGAGCGCTACATCTTGCGGGATGGCGCCGGCGCGGGACACGGTCGGCGGATCAGTCTACGCCAGTTGGCCGCGCTATGGTTAACCACGCCTTAAGCCTGCGCCGCCAAGCCGCGGAGCGGGCTTAAGGCGACTGGCTCAAGGGCTTCAGGAACGATGATCGGGCGTTTCGGGCGAGCGGGCGCGTCGCTGCTGCTGGCCGCAGGGCTGCTTGCGGCATGGCAGGCGGCGTGCGTGGCGTTCGCCGTCCCGAGCTACGTTCTGCCCACGCCGCTGCAGACGGCGGCGGCCCTCGTCCAGAATGCGCCGAATCTGGCGGCTTCGGCCTGGTCCACCTTGTCCATGTCGCTGCTGGCCTTGCTGGTGGCCGCCGCCATCGCCCTGCCGCTGGCCCTGGCGACCGCGCTCAGCCCCTGGGCGGGCAGGGCGATCAGGCCCCTGGCCGTGACCCTTCAGGTGACGCCGGTGGTGGCCATCGCCCCCCTGGTGACGATCTGGGCGGGGCTGGATCACGCCGCCAGGGCCATCGTGGGGCTGGCGGCGGTGGAGGCCTTCTTCCCGCTCTATTCCGGTGCGGCGACGGGGCTGCGCTCCGCGGACCCCGACCTGGAGCGGCTGTTCGACCTTTATGGCGCGACCCGGATGCAGCGGCTGATGCGCCTGCAGCTGCCCGCCGCCGCCCCCTACCTGCTGGAGGGGATCAAGGTGGCGGTGGGCCTGGC
>CAXTRP010000469.1:0-2658 GCA_964246615.1 uncultured Caulobacteraceae bacterium
CCCGTCCGCTCCGCCGACCAGAGCTTCAACGGCCGCCTGACTCTAAAGGCCTTCCTGGCGCGCGCGGACCACAACTTCGACGTGCTGGACGAGCGGGGCCGGGGCTATCTGACGCTCGACGACCTGCCGCGCACCCCGATGCAGCAGGCCGCCCGTCCGGCGAAGGGGACGAAGTGACCGGCCCCTACTTAGACCGCTGACGGAGCCGCCGCGGCGCGGCTAGATCAGGCCCGCCAGCGGTGAGGACGGGTCCGCGTAGCGCTTCATCGGCATGCGACCGGCGAGGTAGGCCTCGCGCCCGGCGATCACGGCATGCTTCATGGCGCGACCCATGCGGACGGGATCCTTGGCTTCGGCGATGGCGGTGTTCATCAGCACGCCGTCGCAGCCGAGCTCCATGGCCACCGCCGCATCGGACGCTGTGCCCACGCCGGCGTCCACCAGCACCGGTACGTGCGCCTGTTCGATGATCAGGCGGATGTTGACCCGGTTCTGGATGCCGAGGCCCGAGCCGATCGGCGCGCCCAGCGGCATGATCGCAGCGGCCCCCGCCTCCTCCAGCTTGCGCGCGTAGACGGGATCGTCGGAGCAGTAGACCATCACCTGGAAACCGTCCGCAATCAGCAGCTTGAGAGCTCGGAGCGTCTCTTCCATGTCGGGGTACAGGTGCTTGGGATCGCTCAGCACCTCGAGCTTCACCAGCTCCCATCCGCCGGCCTCGCGCGCCAGGCGCAGGGTGCGCACCGCCTCTTCGCCGGTGAAACAGCCTGCGGTGTTCGGCAGGTAGGTGAAGCGCTCGGGCTTGACGAAGTCGGCCAGCATCGGCTGGGACGGGTCAGACAGGTTCACCCGCCGCACCGCCACGGTGACGATCTCGGCGCCCGCGGCCTCGGCGGCGGCGGCGTTGGTGGCGTAGTCCCTGTACTTGCCCGTGCCCACGATCAGGCGCGAGCGAAAGGTGCGCCCCGCCACGGTCCAGACGTCTTCGATGTTGGCCTCAAGTCCTTGAACGGGCGCGTTCATTCAGCCGCCTCCAATGAAATGGACGATCTCGATGCGGTCGCCGTTGATCAGCCCGGTGGCCAGATACTGGGAGCGGGGCACGATCTCAAGGTTGCGCTCGACGGCCACCTTGCGGGTGTCCAGCCCCAAGCTGTCGACCAGCGCTGCGATCGTAGCCGCCTGGGCGAACTCCTTCGGCTCACCGTTCAGGACCAGTCTCATGGGGGCGCCTCCTGCCGGACGCGTCGAGCTTGTGACGGCCCGGCCTGCTCTATACAAGACCGGCCTTCGACTCGCGGCGGCGCCATGCCCAAACCGATCTTTGTGCTCAACGGCCCCAACCTGAACCTGCTGGGCGTCCGCGAGCCCCACATCTATGGAACCACGACGCTGAATCAAGTGAAGGCGGCCTGTGAGGCGCAAGCGGCAAGCCTTGGGCTCGATGTGGATTTCCGTCAGTCCAACCACGAAGGCGTCCTGGTCGACTGGGTGCAGGAGGCCCGCACCGCCGGCGACGCCATAATCATCAACCCGGGCGCCTACTCCCATACCTCCATAGCGCTGCTGGACGCGCTGAAGGCGGTGGAACTTCCTATCGTGGAGGTGCACCTGTCCAATCCCGCGGCGCGCGAGAGCTTTCGTCGCCGCAGCTACGTATCCATGGCCGCCACCGGCGTGATCGCAGGCTTCGGCGCCCAGGGGTACGCCCTCGCTCTCGACGCCTGCGCTCGCCTCATCGCCGCAGCGGCGCCTGTACACTGAAGGACTCCATGGCCCTGCCCGATCTGCCACTGCCCGATGCGCCCGACGGCGAGTACGTGGAAACTCCCGACGCCCGCGAAGCTGGAAGCCGCGACTTCGGAGACGTCTCCGATGGCTCGACTGTGAAAGCCGCGGACCCCGATGAAGCGGTCGACACCCGGCTGGTCCGCCGCCTGGCTGACATCTTGAACGACACCGGTCTCACCGAGATCGAGGTGGAGCGTGGCGACCTGAAGATACGGGTCGCACGCCAGGCCGCCGCGCCGTCCGCATCCGCGATCTCGCCGATGATGATCGCCCCGCCTGCTGACATCGTTCCGCGGGCGCCTGAGCAGCTGGTCGCCAGCACCGAGCAACTGCGCGGTGAACAGGTGAAATCGCCCATGGTCGGCACGGTTTATCTACAGGCGCAGCCCGGCGCCAAGCGCTTCGTCCAGGCCGGTGAGCAGGTGAGCGAAGGCCAGACCCTGCTGATCATCGAGGCCATGAAGACCATGAACCCTGTTCCAGCGCCTCGCGCCGGCACGGTGGTCAAGCTGCTGATCGAGGACGGCCAGCCGGTGGAGTTCGGCGAGCCCCTGGTGGTCATCGAGTAAAGTCTCAGCGATGTTCTCCAAGATCCTGATCGCCAACCGCGGGGAGATCGCGCTTCGGGTGCATCGCGCCTGCAAGGAAATGGGCATCGCGACCGTCGCGGTGCACTCCGAGGCCGACGCCAGCGCCATGCACGTGCGCCTCGCCGACGAGAGCGTGTGCATCGGGCCGGCACCGGCGGCCAAGAGCTATCTCAACATCCCCTCCATCATCGCCGCCTGCGAGATCACCGGCGCCGAAGCGGTCCATCCCGGCTACGGCTTCCTGTCGGAAAACGCCAAGTTCGCCGAGATCGTGGAG
>CAXTRP010000470.1:0-2657 GCA_964246615.1 uncultured Caulobacteraceae bacterium
CTACGACCCCACCCAGAACCACGGGGTGCGATTCTACTCGGTGCACCGGCCGTTCGGGCTGCAGCCCGACCCGGCGCCGATCCCGCCGCAGTTCTTCACCGCCACCGCCGACCTCGCGGAGCCGCCGGGTCCGCTGCCGACGGACCACAGCACCACGACGTCTACCGGAACGACCCACACCAACCGCGTGGTGTCCGACCCGAGCGCCAACTGAGGCCCGCGCCGGTGCCCGCGCGCTCGCCCCTGGAAGACCTCATCGCCCTGGCGCAGGAGCCGTCCAGCGGTCGGCGGCGCGAGCTGCTGCGCCGTGTCACCGACCTGTTCCTGGACGGGCCGGCTCGGTCGCCCGCCGAGGGGCGCGCCTTCGACGGGGTGTTCTGCACCCTGGCCGAAGACATGGAGATGGACATCCGCGCCGAGCTGGCGGAGCGCTTCGCCCATGCGCCGAGCGCGCCCATGGCGCTCGCGGCCAAGCTGGCCCGGGACTGCATCGAAGTGGCCATGCCGATCCTGTCCAACCCCAACCTGCTGGACGAGGCCGACCTGCTGGAGGTCGCCCGCACCCGCGGGCAAGCCCACCTGCGCGTGGTCTCCGCGCGTCCGGGCCTCACCGAAGCGGTGTCGGACGTGATCGTGGAGCGGGGCGACGACGAGACGCTCGGCGTTCTGGTCAGAAACGAACTCGCCGCCCTGTCCCGCTGGGCCAGCGAGGCGGTGGTGGAGCGGGCCGCCGCCAACCCCGCGCTGCAGGCCGCCGTGGTCGGTCGCAAGAGCCTGCCGCTCGATCTGCTGAACGACATGTACTTCCTGGTCGAGGGGCGGCTGCGCGACCACATTCTGGCCCGCAACGCTTCAGCCGACCCCAAGACCGTCGAGGCGGCGCTCGCCCTCGCCCGCATGCGGCTGGCGGTGCGCGAGCCCGCCCCTCCGCAAGACCTGGCCGAGGCGCTGGCCGAAATCGAGAAGCTCGCCAGCCGCCGGCGGCTGACCCCGCCGACCCTGCTGGGCTTCCTGCGATCCAACCAGCGGACCCACTTCACCGTCGGCTTGGGCCGTCTGGCCGAGATCGACGCCGCCACGGTGCACAAGGTCATGGACCGGGGCGACCTCGACGCCCTGGCGGTGATCTGCAAGGCCGCGGAGCTGGACAAGTCCATGTTCCTCACTCTAGCCGTGCTCGCCTGCGGCGGTCGCGACGCCATGAGCAAGGCGTCGGCCTACGGCAAGCTCTACAACGAGCTGCCGCTCGACACCGCGCTCCGCACCCTGCGGTTCTGGCGCATCCGCTGCGAAGGCGAAGACGCGCTGGCGGCCTAGCCTAGCTTTTCGTCCACCACGGCGGGGCCGATCACGGCCGAGGGCCGTGTGCGGTCCAACCATCGGCTTCGCCGCCACCTCTCCACTGCAGCAGGAGGGTAACTGCCGGCCTACTCCGCGGCGCGCCCGCGTATCCGTTCCAGCGCGCCGAGCGCCACCTGGGCAAGGCTCGCCTGGCCCTGGTCGGTGAAGACCTCCAGCGCCTCGGTCAGCGCGAAGGCGGCGTCGGCCAGCTCTCCGCCGTCTCCCAGGAGATCGGCCCGGGCCTGATAGATGCGCGCCAGCGCCACCTGCACCACCGCCCAGCCGATGGGGTCCGCGCTCGCGGCGCGACCGGTCAGGTCGGCGCGGAATACCGCCTCCGCTTCCGCCAGGGCGAGCACGTCGCCGCTCCGTTCGGCCCGGCGCGCCAGGCAGGCGGCCCGGTCATAGGCCACGACGCTGCGAAGCGGGGTGAGCGCCCCGTCCATTTCGCGGAGCGCCCGCTCGAACGCCGTCTGGGCGGATCGGTAGGCCTGCGCCTCGCCGGAGGTCTCCGCCAGCCCGTGCAAGGCGAGGCCCAGGCCGTGGGCGGCGCGCGCCCGGTCCAGAGGGCTGTGGCCGGCCGGCACGGCGTCATAGGCGGCGGCCAGCGCCACGGCGGCGTCCTTCATCAGGCGCGCCTCGCCGGTGATCTCGCCGAGCGCGCGTAGGGCGCTTCCCTGCAGCGTCTGGGCCCGCATCCAGGAGAGCGGAAGCCGCACGGCGTCCAGCCGGCTGGCCAGGGCCGACATGTCGCGCGAAGCACGGTCGAGCAGGCCGATGTCCTTGCGCGCCGATCCCACGCCGATCATCAAATCGGCCTTTTCGCAGAGCGCTGCAGCCCATTCCGGCAGACCCGCGCCGGTCGCCCGCATCCGGGCCTCCAGCCCTATCGACGCCTCGTCGAGCAGGCCTGCGACCTGCAACGCTGCGTCACGGTCCAGGGCTGCCAGCGCCTTGCGGCTGGCCAGCCTGGCGTGGACCAGCCCCGGACCGCCGAGCCGACCAGGGGCGCAGCCGAGCGCGGTCTCGGCGTCCGCCAGGGCGGCCTCGGCCTTCTCGCCAGCATCGCAGTCGCCGAACACGTCGCAGGCGACCAGCTCGCAAAGCGCGGTCTGCAGGCGCGCGCCGGCCAACAGCCGCTGCTCAGTTCCGGCGTCTTGCGCGGCGGTGTCGGCGGCTTCCAAGGCGTTGGCCAGGCGCTTCAGGTCGCCGGTGCGGCGTGCGAGCTCGCGCTCCAGCACCGCATGGTCGAGCGCGGCCACCGCGCGCAGCTCCAGGCTTGCGGTCTCATGCTCCAGCGCGCCGGCGGGCAAAAG
>CAXTRP010000471.1:0-1215 GCA_964246615.1 uncultured Caulobacteraceae bacterium
GCTATCGCAGGGCGAGAACGTCGCCGCGCTGGCCTACGCCAGGACCATCGACTGGAGCCGCTGGCGCTATCCGGTCATGCTGATCCCGGGCCGCAGTCCCACCCTGACGGACAATCCCCTGAGTCCCGAGGCGAAGATGAAGCTCCGCCTCGCCGCCGAGCGCTTCCACCAGGGCTTGGCGCCTCTGATCGTCGTCTCCGGCGGCTACGTGTCGCCCTCCCAGACCCGCTTCTGCGAGGCCCTGGAGATGAAGCGCGAGCTGATGCGGGCCTACCACATCCCCGAGCGCGCCATCCTGGTGGACCCCTTCGCACGCCATACCACCACCAACCTGCGCAATAGCGAGCGGCTCATGCTGGAGGCTGGCGCGCCGACCGGGCGTCCGATCCTGGTCACCACCACCGCCTACCAGAGCAGCTACATCGAAGGGCAGGTGTTCCACGACCGCTGCCTGCGGGAACTCGGCTACCTCTGCCTGGCCGACCTGCATCGGCTGTCGATCTTTGATACGGTCCTGACCCTGCCGGCCGTCTCGACGCACCGAGACGCCCGCGACCCGCTCGATCCCTGAGCGGGTTCAGGCGGGAACGATGTCGAAGGCGCAGCTCAGCCGCGTCTCGTCCGACTCGAACGCCTCGGTGCCGTGCCACATGGACGAGGGAAATAGAACGAGCCTGCCAGGCTCGGGCCGCACATGGTGCTCCGGCTGAAGCGGCGGAACGGTCGGCGTACCCGGCCGCCCGAACCTCAACCAGCCCTCACGCTCCGACAAGCGCCCCGGCACGCGCACGTGCAGGGCCGAGGACAGCCAGCCCTCCGCATGCACGTGATCGATGTGATGGCCACCCCGACCGAGGCGCACGGACCAGGCGCCGCTGATCCGGTAGGTTCCGGTCCTGCCCAGCTTCACTACGTGTCTGCGGATGGCCGGGTCGATGGCGGCGAACACAGCGCGGATGGCCGGGTGAGGGTAGTCCGCCAACCCCCGCAAGGACTGGCTCCCGCCCCGGACCGACTGGCCGATGGGATGAGCGACCGGGGCATGCACCTCGTCCAGCGCCGCCGCCAGCGCCTTGAGGTAGCTCGGCAGGTCGCGCCAGCCCTGGGGCGTCGCTATCTCATAGGACCCGACCGTCTCCGGCGAGGCTTGCAGGGTCGCCGCCCGCGGGTCGGCGGCCAGCCGCCAGGCGGCGCCGAGCAAGGCGCGGACGTAAG
>CAXTRP010000471.1:1225-2636 GCA_964246615.1 uncultured Caulobacteraceae bacterium
TCCCGGGGCCGCTCGCGGTGCAGCGTCTCGGCCAACGCCGCCGCAGGGCCCGCCCGACCGAGCGCCAGATCCACTTCGATGGCTGCCTTGGCCCAGGCGTCGGCTCGCCGTTCAGGTGGGATCAGCGCGAGATGTCTTTCTGCGGCCTCGGGATCGACCGTGACCGCCGCCCGAGCGGCCAGGAGGTGGAGTTCGCCCATCCCGTGCGCCCGCCCGGCCGCAAGGATGTAGGCCTCCCCCTCCTCGCCGGCCTCCTGCAGCAGCCTCACCAGCACTGCGGTCAGCTCCGGTGTCGCTGGCGCGGCGTCGAGCGCCTCGCGCGCCCGCGCCAGGCTCCCGGTCCGCATCCACACCAGCTGGGCGAGTTCACGGTGCGCGCTGACGGAGGCGGGCTCGAGCCTGAGCGCGCACCTGAGCACCGCCTCCGCCTGATCCAAGCGCCCGCAGCGAAGACAGAGACGGCCGAGGCGCAGCAGCGCGTCCAGGCTCATCGCATCGGCGGCCGCGACCGCGCGAAGACAGCCGGCCTGCGCCTCCGCCTCCCGCCCGGCTCGGAGCAGCGTGTCGGCGAAGTCCACGGTCGCGTCCGGCGAAGACGCCCCGGATCGGGTGAACGCCTCTTGAACCCGCACGGCCTCGTCCGGCCGGCCCTGGTCGAGCAGCAGACCCGTGAGGGTCCTGAGCGCCGAAGGGTGGGGCCTGAGCTGCAGCGCCGTCCTCAGCCGGGCCTCGCACCCGTCCACATCGCCTTTTTCGAGGAAGACGAGGCCCAGCAGATGATGCGCGTCGGCGCGGGCAGGCTGGTCCTGCAGGACCCCTTCAAGGATCGCCGCAGCTTCGCCCCCGCGGCCCACATTGTGGAGTTGAGCGGCTCGTCGGATCGGGGCGTCGGACATGCTGCAAATCTGACGGGCGGCGACAAGCGCGGTGATGAGCTAGGCTCTGTGTGTGACGATCTCGCGAAGGCGGAAGACAGGCCGGGGCGAGTGGGGCCGGCGCCGGATCGGCCGCTGGCTTCGCGGAGCTTGATCCGGGCCGTGTCACGCAACCGAAACAGCCCCCCTATACCGGTCACCAGGCTCATGGCGGCGACACGGGGAAGTTTCATGTTTGATGCTCGACGGGTGGCGATCGGGCGGGGTCTCGATGTCGCCCTCCTGGCGTCCATCCTCTCGTGGGGCGCCGGCCCTGTCGCCGCCGGGCCCATGACGCCGCCGCCGGTGCTCCCGCCCCCGCACGACGTGCATGCCCCACCCCTGCCGGTCGCCGAACTCCAGGCTCGGGAACTGCGGCGCTACAAGGCGCTGGAAGCTCGCCAGGGCGTGGCCGTGGACGCCCGCTACTTCTACGCGGTCGTGAACACCCGGATCGGCAAGTACGACAAGAAGACGGGAGCCAAGGTCGGCGAGTG
>CAXTRP010000472.1:0-2622 GCA_964246615.1 uncultured Caulobacteraceae bacterium
AGCCGCGTTGGGCTGGGCCGGCCGGAGCGGTTGGCCGATGGCGCCGCCACGGGCCCGCCGAAGGCCTTCAGCAAAGCCAGCGCCATGGGGTGGGCGGGAACGCGCAAGGCGATGCTGTCCAGGCCCGCCCGGGCGAGATCGCAGACGCGGTTCCCCGCCCGGACCCGCGCTACCAGGGTCAGCGGCCCCGGCCAGAAGGCTTCCGCGAGCTTCAGGCCCGCGGCCGGCAAGCTTCCCAGCCGCAGTGCGGCCTGCAGGTCGTGGACGTGGATGATCAGCGGGTTGAACCTCGGCCGACCCTTGGCCTCGAAGATGCGCGTCACCGCCTCCGGCCGCGCGGCGTCCGCCGCCAGGCCGTAGACCGTCTCCGTCGGCATGAGCACGAGGCCGCCGCAGCGAAGCGCTGCGGCCGCTCTGGCGATGTCGTCGCTCAACGGGTCTTCTTGGCGACCAGGCGTAGGGAGACCTGCACCTGCGGTTCCACGGGCGCAGGGGAGTTGAACGGCCCCTCGCCGATGCCGAAGGTGCGCCGGTCCAGGGTCATCGTGGACTCCATCCGGCCGCTGTCATGGCTGATGGCGACGGTGAACGGTGCGGTCGTGCGCCAGGCGACGCCGCGGAAATGGACGTCGACGCCCGCCTGATAACGGCCAGGGGAAAGCTGGGTGATGCTGCGGGTGACCAGGGTGGCCTGAGGGAAGGCCGTGCTGGCCAGCCATTCTGAGTTGGGGAGCGCTGCATCCTTGATCGGCTGGCCGGTGAGGGCGGACGTCGTGTCCACGGTGATGGTGGCGCGAGATGTCGCCAGGTTGTGCGGATCGAACGCGATCTGTGCATCCCAGGTGCGGAAAACGCCATCGAAGGGTTGTCCGTTCATCACCGCCCGGAAGGTCAGGCGGGACGCAAGCTTGTCCACCGCCCAGACCGGCGCGGCCTTGGCCGGCAGGGTGGTGCGCGCGGTATGCTTCACCGCCTCGACCGGATGGGTGGCGATCGCCGCCGTCCGGGCTGTCGCCGGCCGCACAGCCGCTCTGGCTGGCGGGCTGGGAGAGGCCGGGACCGCCCCAGGCTGTCGATGCAGCAGAAGCACGCCGGCCGCAGCGCACAACACCGCCGCAACGGCGAGCAGGCTGGCGAGCAGCGTCTTCCTCAAAGGGCCGGTTCCTCTCCGCGCCGAAGCGCCAGCATGATCCGTTTTCGCGGCGCCAGGATTGCCGGGCTGAGAGATTAGCGGCGCTCCAGGAACCAGACTACTTTTTGAACTCGGTTTCGATGGCTACACTCACCTCGTCGCCTACCATCGGCGCATATTTCTCCGCACCGTAGTCGGAACGACGCACGTTGGCGTCGGCGGAGAAGCCCATCCGCACGTCGTGGCCGGGTGGGATCGTGGCGAAGCCGTTGAACACCACGTCCAGGGTCACAGGATGGGTCTGGCCGTGCAGGGTCAGGTCGCCCACCACCTGCCCCCGGCCCTCCGGCCCCGGCTTCACCGCCGTGGAGACGAAGCGGATCGTGGGGTAGCGCGAAGCCTCGAGCACCTGGTCGGCGATCTGGCGGTTGAAGGCCGGGTCGCCCGTGTCCACCGACGCCGCGTCGATCTCCACCTGCAGCTTGGAGTTTTCCGGGTGCGCCGGATCGAGGTCGTAGCCGCCCCGCACCCCGCTCATGCGGAAGGTGTAGCCCGACAGGCCCAGGTGCGACACCTTCAGCATCACGCTGGTATGCGCCGGGTCGAGGACGTAGGCGCCGGCCGGCGCGGCCGCATAGTCGGTGGAGACCGTCTGGGCGGACGCCGGCGCGATCGTGGCGGCGAGCGACAGCGTGGCCGCAAGGGCTGTGCGGATCATGGGCGGCGTTCCCGCGGCGCCGTCGGGGTGTCCCGCCGCATGCCGCCGGGGATCAGGACAGCCCCGGCGAAGGCGGCGCTTTGATGGCGGTTCAGACCTGCGCCAGCAGGTAGTCGGCCGAAGACACTTCGAAGGCGCGGCCTTCCTCGACGTTCAGCGTCTGCACCACGCCGTCCTTCACCACCATGGAGTAGCGCTGCGATCGTGGGCCCATGCCGAAGCGCGAGCCGTCCATCTCCAGCCCGACGGCCTTGGCGAAGGCGCCGTTGCCGTCGGCCAGCATGATCACCTCGTCGCCGACCTTCTGGTCCTTGCCCCATGCGGCCATGACGAACACGTCGTTCACAGACACGCAGGCGATGGCGTCCACGCCCTTGGCCTTCAGCGCACCGGCCTTCTCCACGAAGCCAGGCAGGTGCTTGGCCGAGCAGGTGGGCGTGAAGGCGCCGGGCACCGCAAACAGCGCCACGGTCTTGCCGCCGAACACCTCTTCGGTGGTGCGGGGTTGGGGGCCGCCCGAACCCATGGTCATGAAGGTCGCTTCGGGGAGTTTGTCGCCGGCCTTGATGGTCATAACGCGCGTCCTGTTTGGCTTGCCGCGGCAATACGGCGGCGGAGCGCTCCTCGCAAGCAGGGGCGGCTTGCATCGCTCGCGGCTGCGCCCATGATAGGGACATGAGCGGACCTGAAGCGGTTGGTGATTTCCTGGCGGGGCGGATGCTGATCGCCATGCCAGGCACGGGCTGCATCACGATGGCGACGCACACCCCGG
>CAXTRP010000473.1:0-2594 GCA_964246615.1 uncultured Caulobacteraceae bacterium
CGCCACTTCGTGGCGAACACCTCCGGGGCGAAGGCATGGGCGGCGGCGACAGCGGTGGCCGGGCGGAAGGACGGCTCCCAGCCCTCGAACTCCTGGATCGCGCGGGCGAGCGCGCCGACGTCCGCTCCGCGGTACAGCACGCCTGTCGCTCCGTGTTCCAGGGTGTCCAAAACGCCGCCGCGCGCCTGCGCGATCACCGGCCGGCCGGCGCCCAGCACCTCCACAGGCGTGATGCCGAAATCCTCGACGCCCGGATGCAGCAGGGCGCGACAGCGGCCCATCAGCGACAGCAGCTCAGCCCGCGCCAGCCGCCCGTGATGCTCCACACCCTGGCCGGCGAAGCGGCGCACGTAGGCGGCGTCCGGACCCTCCCCCACCACCACCAGCCGCCGCTTCAGCGCCACGCACGCAGCCACGGCCGTGCGCACCGCCTTGTAGGGCACGAGCTGGCCCACGAAGAGGTAGAAGTCCTCCGCAGCCTGTGTCGCCGGCATGTCGTCCAGCCGCACGGGCGGGTGGATGACGGTGCTATCGCGACGGTAGATCTTGTCGATCCGCCGGGCCACGAAGCGGGAGTTGGCCACGAACTCGTCCACCCGATGGGCCGACAGCACGTCGCACATCCGCATGCGCTCGCTCACGGCGTCATAGAAGGGGTGGGCCAGCGCGGGCGTGCGCCGCCTGTAGACGTGACGCTGGTCCCACAGGTAGCGCATCGGGGTGTGGGCGTAGCAGATGTGGCGCGCGTCCAGCGACGGCATCGCCCATTTCGCCGGTCCGGCCTCGCTGCTGATCACCACGTCGTAGGCGTCCAGGTCGAGCCCGCTCAGCGCCGACATCATGAAAGGCAGGTAGAACGGGTAGAGCCGGCCTGCCAACGGCAGCCGGTTGACCCAGGTGGTCTGGGGCTCCGACCGGCCGGCGAACAGCGGCTGCACGCCGCGCTTGCGATAGACGTTGGTGTACACGTCGGCCTGAGGGAACATGGACAGGAAGGCGTCCAGCACCGCCTCTCCCCCGCGCATGCGCACCAGCCAGTAGTGGACGAGCGCTATGTGCACGGGCGGTGCGGCGGCTGACCAAGGCCGATCCGCTCAGGCCACGCCCTTGGGCAACCAGGTGGTGAATGTAACCTGGAGTTGTGCTTTAAGGCTCTGCTTATTTTAAGTAAGTCATTCGCGATCATCAGGATTGCGCATCCGCCCCGGCAGCTTAGCTTGCACCCGCAGCCCTTCTTGTACAGAGAGTTGCATTAGCCATGAGACACGGTTGACGCGATCATGTCTGCAGCCTTTGCGGTCGGCCTCGTGATCGGCGCCGCGGTTATCGTCTTTGGTCGGGACACCGCCGCCGGCCGCAGGGTCTTGCTGGCCCTGCACCTCAGGCTGGCGCAGCTGCGGCGCTGGTTGACGCGGAAGCGATGACGCCAGGGCGTGCTTTAGCGCATCTCGCACCTGCGAAGCGACCGGGGTTCTGTCGGCCTCTGTCATGTGTTAAGAAGCATTCAAATTTGCGGGATCGACCTTTCGTGCGCCCGTGCGCCGTCGACCCAAGTTCACTACCTCGAGCAGACGAGACATACCGGATGCAGTTCTGGCGCGACTTGGCGATCTTGGTGCGGACCCGCGCCGAATTGCAGGCAGGCGCCACCGTCGCCGCCTTGTTGTTGATCCTGAGCACGGGCGTGGCGCTCGTGGTGTCCCATGGCGTGGAGGCCTACGCTTCCATCCCCGCCGCCGCGACGCCGGCGCTGCCGACGCTGCGCCCCCAGCTGATCAGCGCCCCCACGCCGGTCTCGCCCCTACCCGAGGTCGTGGGCATGCAGGATCTGACGCCCGAGCAGGCGCTGGCCGCCAACGCCGTCATTCCCTTCGCCACCCTGCCCAACCCGCCGGCCAAGCCGTTCCGCATGGGCGAGGCCGCCGACGAGGACAAGGCGCGCGCGCAGACCTGCCTCGCCCAGGCCGTCTACTATGAGGCGGGGTTCGAGCCGCTGGCCGGCGAGCAGGCCGTGGCTCAGGTGGTGCTAAACCGGCTGCGCCATCCGGTGTACCCCAAGACGGTCTGCGGCGTGGTGTTCCAGGGCTCCGACCAGAAGACCGGCTGCCAGTTCACCTTCACCTGCGACGGCGCGCTCGGCCGGCCGCCCGAGGAGAAGGCCTGGGCCCGCGCGGTCGCCGTCGCGCAAGGCGCTCTGAACGGCTACGTCATGAAGGCGGTAGGCGAGGCGACCCACTACCACGCCCAATACGTGGTGCCGTATTGGAGCCCGTCACTGGTAAAGTTGACCCAGATCGGCCAGCACATCTTCTATCGCTGGACCGGGACCTTCGGACAGCCGCCGGCTTTTGCCGGGCAGTACGCCGGCAATGAGCCGGGTGCAGCGACCGAAGTGGCCGCGATCGCCCCGCTCGCGCCGATGGAGAAGCTGGCGGTTGATTTCGGCGCGCCTGCAGCCGCCGCGACCAAGGCCGAGGCGACCGCCACCCCTGGAGAGCCTTCGGACGTGAATGCAAAGAGCGGCGACGCGCCGGCCGCGCCGGTGCGGTTGGCGCGCGCCGAGATCGAGCCCGTCCAGGCCCCGCCACCGCAGG
>CAXTRP010000474.1:0-2588 GCA_964246615.1 uncultured Caulobacteraceae bacterium
AGGTCGCGGGCTGCATGATCACCGAGGGCCTGGTCAAGCGCGGCTGCGGCGTGCGGCTGCTGCGCGAGAACGTCGTCATCCACCAGGGTGAGCTGAGCGTGCTCAAGCGGTTCAAGGACGACGTGCGCGAGGTGGCCCGCGGCTACGAGTGCGGGCTGTCGTTCG
This sequence comes from uncultured Caulobacteraceae bacterium, assembly GCA_964246615.1. GTDB lineage: Bacteria > Pseudomonadota > Alphaproteobacteria > Caulobacterales > Caulobacteraceae > CAHJWH01. Next base: position 166 of record CAXTRP010000474.1, read on the forward strand.
CCGGGTTCCAGGACCTGCGCGAGGGCGACATGGTCGAGTGCTACGAGCCGGAGCTGATCCCGGCTTGAGCAAGCGAGTCACCCCCAGGGGCCCGACCCAGCGGCAGCTCCGCGTGGGCGAGGAGATCCGCCACATCCTGGCGGGCATCTTCGCGCGCGCGGAGTTCCGCGACCCGGACCTCGCGGCGGCGCAGGTCACGGTGACGGAGGTCCGGATCTCGCCGGACCTCAAGCACTCCACGGCGTTCGTGGCCAGGCTCGGGCGCAGCGACATCGACGCGCTGCTGCCGAACCTCAAGCGGGTGGCGCCGTACCTGCGCGGGCAGCTCGCCCACGCGATGCGGCTGCGGGTGGCGCCGGACGTGTCGTTCCAGCCGGACACGGCGCTGGAGTACGCGATGCACGTGGACGAGCTGCTGCACCGGCCAGAGGTCGCGCGCGACCTGGAGCAGTAAGGCCAGGGGCGCTGCCCCTGGACCCCGCCAAGGGAAGCCCCTTGGATGGCTTTACTTAAGTAAATGTTTCCAAAGGCGAGCCTTTGGCGGGGTCTAGGGGCAGAGCCCCTGGCCTTGCTTTCAGTCCCGCCCGCGCCCCACCAGCCACTTCGGGTCGAACCAAGTGTCCGCCGGCCCGTCATAGGGCAGCCGGGTAATGTCCCAGTGCACGATCATCGGCGCGTAGACGTCCCACACCGCTGGGCCGCCACCCACGAACACCACCCGGTCCGCGAAGCGCGCCAGCACGTCCTCCGGGCGGTCCGAGGCGTGGATGACCGCGATGGTGCGGTGGGCGAACTCGGCGTGCGGGATGGAGGCGATCGTCCTCGGCCCCGCGATCAGCACGTGGCCGGCGGTCATCGCCCAGAAGCGGCGCACGTCCTCGCGAAAGGCCGGCCGGGAGTCGCCTTCCCAGGGCAGGTGCCCACCTAGGCCGAGCTGGCCCCGGTCTCCGATCGCGCACATCGACCGCACGTCCGCCATGGCCCAGCCTCCCCGAGTCGGCGCGGAGTGAAGCAGAGGGGCGGGCGCGGGGAAAGGCGGGGGCTGGGTGGGCAGGGTCTCGGTTTGGACGTCTGATTTTGGCGAAGGGTAGACATTCACCTCTTAACTTACAGGAGGTCGAGCTTATTGCTTCCACGCGCGCGTATTATTCGTCCCACCGCCTCTTTCCAGTCTGACCACATGGCAGGATCGCCAGGGCTACCATCAGAGTGAACGCTGCGGTTTAAGTTGCTCAACAGGCTAGCAAGCCTCTCGTCACTCTTCAGTCCTTGTTCCCAATAGGCTTCAAGGAATGCACGCATGGCATCGAAGGCCATCAATTCGTCCAAAGTTGACGAAAGCTCGCCAGTCCACGGTGCATTACCATTCATCCCGCGAGTGTGACCCCACAGGTGAATATCCGCTATAGGTCGTATGCCGCGGCAGCCTTCCCGGCAAGGCGGCGGGATGCCTACCCCGCCCCTTGCGCCTTGCGCACCCCGTCCAGCACCGCCTCGTGCGTCGCCAGGATCCGCCGCAGCGTGGGCTTGCCCTTGTCGCTCGCCTCGGCGATGCCCTCGTGCATCTCCTCGATCCCCGTCGTCATCTGCTCGGCCAGGCCGGAGAGCCGCTCCTGGAGCTGCTCGCCGTCGTCCCCGAGCTCGGCCGTCCAGATCGCCAGGACGCGGGAGAGCTCGGCCGAGGCGCGGTCGGGCGGGACGCCCGCCTGCAGGAGCTTGACGAGCGGGGCCAGGTCGGCAGCAGGGGAACGGGACATGCGGGAGACACTAGGCAGGCGGACCGCGGGTGGCTAGACGGCGAGGCGCTGCCCTGGGTCGCAAGCCGACGCCCGGACCGGGACACTGACCCCCGGGCGCTACAGGTCGCCGGTCAGGAACTGCGCGCGGCCCAGGCCGAAGCTCCAGTCGGCGTCGCTGTTGCTGACGACGGAGACCATCACGTCGCTCGGGCGGATGGCGCAGCTCGCCTCCAGTTCCTCGCAGAGCCGCTTGTAGAAGGTCACCCTGGTGGCCTGGTCGCGCGGGCGCCTGGGGGCACTGAGCACCACGACCTTGTCGGTGCGCGGGATGCCCAGACCGGTGTCCTCCACGATCAGGCGCCCGGGCGGGTGCTGGTGGACGATCTGCTAGCGGTCGCGCGCGGGCACCTTGAAGGCGGCGGCCATCGCGCGGTGGGCGGCGTCGAGAAGCGTCCGCAGATCGGACTCGGTGCGTCCCTCGATGAGGTCGGAGCGCAGCAGCGGCACGGCAGGGTCCTTGCGGGTGTGGTGGCGGGACAACGCCCGGGTACGCGGCGGGCAGGAAGAGAAGCAAGGCCTTCTTTTTCTGAAGAAAAAGAAGCAAAAAGACTTTGCAAGTTTGTCGCGGTCCCCATGGGCAAAGTTCTTTGGTTCTTTCTTTCAAGAAAGAACTCGCTTGCTTGC
>CAXTRP010000475.1:0-1937 GCA_964246615.1 uncultured Caulobacteraceae bacterium
CTGACGGTATAGAGTGGGACAGAGGAGCCATTATCGGAGCACAGGCGCAGAAGGCGCAATTGTAGGACGAGGTGGCGGAGCTACATCATTTTCTCGGGCACCTTCCGTCAGGGAACCAGTTCAGGCTCGAAAAGCAGCAACTCGCCATTCCTCGCATTGCTGAGCTTGCCTGCGACGCTCACGGTCTGGCCGTTCAACTTGCGCAATGCGGTTTGATTGGGACCACCATCCAACGCCGCCAACACCACCTCGCGCGACGGTTCCGAAGGGTTATCGAGCGCCGGCTCGGTGCAATACGGCTTCTCGCCGTGCAGCACGATATATGTATACGGCTTACCGGTGTTCCTGTCTTTGCTCGCGATCACCGCCACCTTGCCGCGAAGCGTGATATGCGCATCAGTCGGAACGCACGCACTTGGACCCGTAGGCGGCTGAAACACCTTGTTGGCGACGTAGTAAGTGACCGGCCCGCGGCTGTCATCATTGTCGAACGTGACGATACTCGTCTGCTTACGTGCGCTCACGAGATTGACCCTGATGTGCAAGGGGGCATTCACGCACCGGCCTTGATTGCCTAAGGAAATGTCTTCGGGAAGGGCTAATCCAGACTGGTTGAGCTTGCTGCTACCATTCGGCAAGGTAAGCTTCGCGAGCGCATCCCCGGACTCGCACATCAAGCCCGGGCTAATATTCTCAAGCTGCGCAGCGCGGGCATAGTGCGAACCCAATGCGACGATCACGCACATTACAATTGCTCCGATCGTTCTGGTCATGACTGCATCAATCTCCCATTTGACCTAACGTTAGAAGAAGTTTGAGATAACGTGCACGCAGCATCCCCCGTTAACGTTGACTTGAAAGTTACAGAAACTCGCCGGGCAAAAAATCGGTTCGGGAGTTGACGGCAGTCTCGAGCACTCCTGAGTGCGCAGGCGCTACAATTTGGGCGCTGGCGCTGCCGGACGGGACTTCGCGACGCTTGACGCGTTCGCTCGCGGATCCACGAGGTCCAGTTCGTAGTGCTGTCCGATGGTGTCATTGACGCCGTCCAGGATCGGCGTGTCGCCATACTGGAACCTGTGCCAGCTAGCGTGTATGCCACCCGAGTTTCCCCATGTGGCCGCATCCGCACTGAATCCGGAACCAAGCGATCCCCCTTGGGCCGTGGGCAACCCCCACTTCTCCACGGCAACGCCGTAAAGCGTTCCGCCGACGTCACTCTCGGACTCGTCGATACCGGCATTGCGGACCTCGATCTCCCTGACAGCGTGCGTGACCGATGAAAGCCAGACTATCATTTTCAGGCCTGACCCCGACGTTGGTACCCCGACAATATGCGCGAAGCGCTGGTTCATCATCTCTACCTGGGACGGCGAATGAAAGTTCGCTGTCTTATCTTGCACCACAATCGCCTGTTCGCCGGGCCTGTTTGAGACGCCGTAAACCTGCAAAAGCATATCGGCTGCCTTTGCTGCCGCTTGCACCTGCTCGATGGTCATTCCGATCTGAATCCCGCGTATGTCCAGCTGCGATGCGTCGAACGGCGCGACCGGTGACGACCCCTTCGCGTCGGGAACTCCGGCCTCTAGACCTGTAAGGTAAAACTCGTCGGCTGGCGGCAACGTTCTCGCCCGCTTCATGTCCCTCAAGCTTGTCATCAACGTCGTCGGATCGGCTCCGGCCTCGACGAGGAGCTTGACCTGCCCTAGCGCATGCGCGTCGCGGGCGCTCGCAGCGACGTCGTGCCCGCTCGCCGATGCCAGGAGATCCTCTTCCTGCGTGATCGGACGTTTGAAGAGCCGTCGCAACTGAGTTCCGACGCCACCTGTCGCTTCGTCGATCTTCCTAAAATCCAAACCGGATTTGCGGAACAGCGCAAGCTCTTCTGGCAAGTTTCGTTTGTTGTACTGCATGGCGAGATTAAAGACGAAGTCGTC
>CAXTRP010000475.1:1947-2585 GCA_964246615.1 uncultured Caulobacteraceae bacterium
CCAAGGTTGGCAAGGCCGTTCGGAGAGTATCCCGCACGAAAGAACAGAACCAAGGCATTCAAATCACCCGCCATGACCGATTTCTCGAATTGTTCCTCGCTTACCGACAATCCTAGAGCGACGATGTCCTTAACGGCGGCGGGATCGGGTGAACTGTCGGCGAGCGCCGCAGGCGGCGAGGCAACGCTGATTGCCGCGAGGGCGGCCAGTGCCGGAATCAGATACCTTTTCCGCGCCATCCTAATGCCTCCCGGACATCGTTAGAACGAATATTTGCATTGCCTGCTGCTCCGATCAATACTAGCTCGTTGTCGAAGCCTCGTGTGGATTCAGACCGCTGCGTGATCCTCAACGGCGGATGGAGACCCGGTGCGAGGGCCTGATCGGGTCTACTCCGCGGCATGGGTGGACTGCCAAGGAACTAGTGGCAAGCCGCCCGCCAGCGGTGGCGGCGGGATCGGGAGTGAGACCGCATCCGTTGCGGGCAGGTCGATCGCAACCCCAGGCGCAGGCAGCATTGTGGTGATGGTGGGAAAGGCGGGCGGCGGGATCGGAGACGCCACGAGCCCACGGCCATCAGGCGCGATGACGGCCGAGGCGAGCGCCGGGTCAAGGGCGCGGGCCGTGACTTCCCTGAT
>CAXTRP010000476.1:0-2580 GCA_964246615.1 uncultured Caulobacteraceae bacterium
GTCGGGATTGCGGAACACGTCGCCCTCGCCGGGCGCCTGGCCGCCGGGAGCGTAGACGTGGGCGGCGTTGGCGGTCTCCTCTACGCCCGAGCCAGGGCGCACGAAGGCCTTCAGGTTGCGCTTGATGTAGTAGCCGATGACCTGCGGGACAGGGACGCCGGTCTCGCACAGGTGGATGGCGGGGGCGAAAAGCTCCGACCAGGGCAGCTTGCCGTAGCGTTGATGGAGGCTCCACCATGCGTCCAACGCGCCGGGCGTGGACACGGTGACCGCTCCGATGTGGGGCAAGGCCCTGCCCGACGAGCGCGCCCGCACCGTTTCCAGGGCCAGTCCCTGGGGCGAGCGGCCCGATCCCGCCAAGCCGACGACCTTGGCCTGCGCCGGGTCCCACACCATGGCGTAACAGTCGCCGCCAAGTCCTGAACTGGTCGGCTCTAGGAAGCCCAGGCAGGCGTTGGCGGCGATGGCGGCGTCGGCCGCCGAGCCGCCCTTCCTCAGGATCTCGATAGCGGTGAGGGTGGCGATCGGGTGCGCCGTGCCTGCGGCGCCCGACAAGCCGAAGGCTGCGGAGCGGGTGGCGAAGCTTGCGCCCGAGGGGCGGTCGCCGGCATGCACGTCGGGGCGGATGAAACGCTCTGCGCCCGCGGGCTGGAAGCCTGGAAAGAGCTGGTCGGACGATTGAGCCTGAGCCTCTGCCGGATGAACCGGAGCCTCGGCGACGACGGCGGTTGCGGCTGCGGCGGGGAGCGCAGCGAGAAACGATCGGCGATGCACGTCGCGGGCCTCCTGAACACGCCCCACTAGGCACCGACGATCGGTCAGGAGCAAGCCGTCAACCTGTCGGAGAACAAAGCCCCGCGGCCGCCCGCGCTCAGGCTGCGTTCAGCCCGTGGCGCGCTGGTCCAGGCGGCCCAGGCCGTTCGCCGTCCGATCCCCAAGCCGCGGCCCCGATCGTATGGTTCAAGCAAACGGCTCCCAGCCGCCGCCAAGCGCCCGATAGAGGTCCACAAGACGAGCGGAGATGTCGCCCCTGGTCATCGCCTGGGTGTTCTGCTGGTTAAGCAGACTGGATTGGGCGGCGATGACGTTCAGGAAGTCGGCGGCCCCTTCGGCATAGCGCTGGCGAGCCGCAGCCAGCGCGATCTGGTCCTGGCTCAGCGCCTCGTCTACCCGGGCTTGGCGTCGCTGGGCCTGGGCGTAGGCGGTAAGAGCGTCGTCCACGTCCCGCCACGCCTGCAGAACGGTCTTTCGGAAGGTGATCGCCGCGGCCTGCTGTTCGGCCTTGCGCAACTGAAGCGTAGCGCGGAGCCGGCCGCCATGGAAGATCGGCAGGCTGATGGTCGGGCCGAAGTCGAACTGTCGGTCGCGGGGGCTGAAGGCGTCCGCGAAGCGCAGGCCCTGCAGCCCCTCGTCGCCCATCAGCGTGACGTCGGGATAGAAGTCGGCCACCGCCGCCCCGGTCTGAGCGGTGGCGGCGTGCAGCCTGGCTTCGGCCTCGCGGACATCGGGACGGCGGCGGACGAGCTCGCCCGGCAGGCCGACCGGCACCCGCGGCGGGGGTCCCGGTTCGGCCATGGGCTTGAGCAGTTCGGCCTGGAGGGCGCGGGGCGGCTCCGCCAGCAGCAGGCCCAGGGCGTTGATCAGCCGCGCTTCCTGAGCCAGCAGGTCCGGCAGCATGGCGGCGATGGTGGCGCGCTGGGCTGAGGCCTGTGCGGTGTCCAGCGTCGTGGCGACCCCGTTGGCGAAGCGGCTGCGCACCAAGGCGAGGTTCTCGGTGGCCAGGCTCAGGTCCGTCCTGGCGATCGCCTCGCGCGCCTGCACGTCACGCAGCTGCAGGTAATCGGTGGCGAGGTCGGAGATCGCCGCCAGGGCCAGACTGCGGCGGGCCTCGATCTCGGCATCGGTATTGGCCTGCGCCGCTTCCACGCTGCGGCGGACGCGTCCGAACAGGTCGATCTCCCAGGAGGCGGCCAGACTGTCCTGCCACAGGTTGAACTCCAGCGGCGCGCCGGGAGCAGGTTCGGTGAGCGAGATGAGACCAGTCGGGCTCTCGCGCTCTCGGGTGTACTGAGCGCGGGCGTCCAGCTGAGGCAGGCCTTGAGCGGCGGCGATACGGCGCTGGCTGCGAGCCTGGCGCACCCGTTCCGCAGCCATTCCCAGATCGAGGTTCTGGCGCGCGAGGCGGTCGACCAAGGAGGTGAGCTCGGGATCGTTGAACCGGGTCCACCAGGCCGTATCCACCGCTCCGGCATAGGTGGGGCTCTTCACGTCCGCCGGCTCGGCGCCGAAGGACGACGGGGTGCGGGTGGCGAGTTCGGGCGGCTTGAAGTCGGGACCCACCGTGCAGGCGGCCAAACTGCAAAGCAGGCCGAGCAGGAGACCTTTGGTTGCGGCGACGTTTCCCTTCCCCCGCGCGGCGGAAGGAGGAGAGTGGCTGCGGCGCGCCTCCCTCATCGTAGGACCGCAGGTCGGTGGCGCTCGGCCGCCCCCACGTCGGCCAGGTGGGTGTCGCTGTAGGTCTCCACCGACTGGCACTCCCGGAGCAGCCGCGCCAGGGGCTGGTGCGGCAGGACATCGACC
>CAXTRP010000477.1:0-2569 GCA_964246615.1 uncultured Caulobacteraceae bacterium
CCACCATCGACAACGGCCGCATCCGCCGGGACATGCTGGAGGAGTGCGGCCACTCCCGGCGCTGGCGCGAGGACCTGAACCTGACCCGCGAGTTGGGCCTCAAGGTGCTGCGCTACGGCCTGCCCTACCACGTCACGCACCTGGGGCCGGGGCGCTATGACTTCAGCTTCGCCGACGAGGTCATGGCGGAGATGAAGCGGCTGGAGATCACCCCGATCCTGGACCTGCTGCATTTCGGCGTGCCGGACTGGCTCGGCGACTTCCAGAACCCCGAACTGCCGATGCACTTCGCCGACTATGCGGAGGTGGTGGTCCAGCGCTACCCCTGGGTGCGCTTCTACACGCCGGTAAATGAGATCTATGTCTGCGCCCGGCTCAGCGCCAAGGAAGGCGTCTGGAACGAACAGCTCAAGACGGACCTGGGCTTCGTCACCGCGATCAAGCATCTGGTGGCGGCCAGCATCCTGGCCACCCAGTGCATCGCCAAGCACCGGCCCGACGCCGTAATCGTGCAGAGCGAAAGCGCCGAATACATCCATGAGGCGCGCTCGCTGCCTTCGCCTGAGGTCAAACTCGCCAACAAGCAGCGGTTCATCTCGCTCGATCTGCTCTACGCCTATCCGCCGGACGCCGACACCTACATCTACCTGATGGATAACGGCCTGACCAAGGAGCAGTACGAGTGGTTCATGGCCGGCGAACCTCCGGGCTACCAGGTCATGGGCAACGACTACTACGGCCGCAACGAGCACATCATCCTGCCTGACGGGGGTAAGTGCCCGGCGGAGGACGTGATGGGCTGGTACCAGATCACCCGCGAATACTATCAACGCTACAAAAAGCCGGTGATGCACACCGAGACCAACGTCTTCGACCCCGAAGAGGCCAAGAGCTGGATATGGAAGCAGTGGCTGAATGTGCTGCACATGCGCCGGGATGGCGTGCCGGTGCTAGGCTTCACCTGGTACAGCCTGATCGACCAGGTGGACTGGGACATCCAGCTGGCCGAGAAGCGCGACAAGGTGAACGCCTGCGGCCTGTACGATATGGACCGCAAGCCGCGTCCGGTGGCCGCCTGCTACCGCGCGCTGCTCGAGGAGTTCGGCCAGATCACCCTCCTGCCGCACGGCGAGATGCTGGAGATCACCACCCGCCCCGCCCGGCTGAAGGTGGAGGTTTAGAGCAGGATCATCCTGCTAAGGATCGTCCGTGCTTCTTGTGCGCCGCCTGAGCTCATCCCTCTCTAGGTGACCACGTCCGGCGCCGTACGCCCGGTCCGCGCGACGATCCCGGCCAGGGCGTCCGCGGCGGCCGCGAGGTCGGCCAGCGCATCGGTCGGGTCCTGGTGCAGCGCGCCCTCCGGCGGTTCATAGCGCTCGATGTAGACCCGCAGCGTCGCGCCGGAGGTGCCGGTGCCCGACAGGCGGTAGACCACCCGCGAACCGCCTTCGAACAGCACGCGCAGGCCCTGCCGCGCGCTGGTGGAGCCGTCGGTGGGGTCTGTGTAGGCGAACTCGTCGGCCGATTGCACGAGCAGGGGGCCGAACCGCTCGCCGGCGAGCGCTGGCAGGCGCGCGCGCAGCGCCTCCACCAGGGCGTCGGCGGCGGCGCTGTCGATCCCCTCGTAGTCGTGGCGGGCGTAATAATTTCGTCCATATGTCGCCCAGTGGGCGTCCATGATCTCGGCCACGCCCTGGCGGCGGACGGCCAGGATGTTCAGCCACAGCAGCACGGCCCACAGGCCGTCCTTCTCGCGCACGTGGTCGGAGCCGGCCCCGGCGCTCTCCTCCCCGCAAAGGGTGACGCGCCCCGCGTCCAACAGGGCGCCGAAGAACTTCCAGCCGGTCGGCGTCTCGTACAGCGGGACGCCCAGCGCGTGCGCCACCCGGTCAGCGGCGGCGCTGGTGGGCATGGAGCGCGCGATACCCTTCAGCCCGGCCGCATAGCCCGGCGCCAGGTGCGCGTTGGCCGCCAGCACGGCCAGGGCGTCGGAGGGCGAGACGAAGCAGCCGCGACCGATCACCAGGTTACGGTCGCCGTCCCCGTCCGACGCCGCCCCGAAGTCCGGCGCGTCCGGCCCCATCATCCGCTCGTAGAGCGCGTGGGCGTGGACGAGGTTGGGATCGGGATGGCCGCCGCCGAAGTCCGGTAGCGGCGTGGCGTTCACCACCGATCCCTCAGGCGCGCCCAGCCGGCGCTCCAGGATCTCGGTGGCGTAAGGGCCGGTCACCGCGTGCATGGCGTCGAAGCTGAGGCTGAAGCCGCCGGCGATCATCGCGGCGATGGCCTCGAAATCGAACAGCGTCTGCATCAGGGCGGCGTAGGCGGCCACAGGGTCCACCACCTCCACCACCATGTCGCCCAACGCCTGCTCGCCGAGCCGGTCCAGGTCCACGTCGGGGGCGTCCAGGGTCAGGTAGCGGTCGATGGCCAAGGTGCGGGCGTAGATGGCGTCGGTGACGCGCTCGGGCGCCGGTCCGCCGTTGGCGGTGTTGTACTTGATGCCGAAGTCCTCGTCCGGGCCGCCGGGGTTGTGACTGGCCGACAGGATCAGCCCTCCGACCGCGCC
>CAXTRP010000478.1:0-2569 GCA_964246615.1 uncultured Caulobacteraceae bacterium
ATTGTCCGAGACCACCCGCTCCGGGCGCCGCGATCCGAGCCTGCTCTCGGCGGACGTCGACGTCGTTCGCGACCTCTCCCCACACGTCCATCTGTTCGCTTCCGTTGGTCGTGATGTCGGTTCCGGCGCAAGCGCGGATCAGGCCAGCGTGTTCGCCGGCGGCCAGTTCACGCAGTGAGCCGTCGTCACGGCCGCTGGCGTCAAAGGCGAACGACCCTCAGCCCGATGCTCATTCCAGAGGAAATGACCGACCAATGATAAGACGCCTGCATGCGTGGCTCGCGATCTTCGCGTCACCAACCATCTTGTTCTTCGCGGTAACCGGGGCGCTTCAGCTCTTCGATCTGCATGAGCCGCACGCCGGCTATCGGCCTCCCTTGATCGTCGCTGAGTTGGCACGGGTTCACAAGGATCAGGTGTTCGCACCTCCGATCCGTCATCACTCTCCTGCGCCCACGACGCCCGGGTCGACGGCAGCAGCTGATCCAGCGGACCCACTGCCCGTGGTCTTGCTGCGCTGGGTGTTTCTTGCGGCCACGCTGGTGCTCTGCGCGTCGACAGCACTCGGGCTGTGGCTTGCGCTGCGCAACGTGCGCCGGCGCGGCGTGCGTTTCGCGCTGCTCGCCTTTGGTGCGGGACTGCCGATCGCACTCGTCTGCATCTGACGATCCGTCTTTAGCGAAAGACTCCCTATCCATGTCTGAAATGAACATCGTTCCGGCGTCTAGTCTCACGGGACCGTCGGACGTCGGCCTGATCACCTCCGCAGCGCCCGTCGATTATCGGGGCCGCATCCAGGCGATCGACGTCATCCGTGGTTTCGCCCTGTTCGGCGTCGTCTGGATGAATCTTTTCGAGAACACCACCCGCATGGTGCCGCATGCCATATTGGCCGCGCTGTCCACGGCGCCGGTGGATCGCGTCGTCGGCTTCCTCTCATCGTGGCTGATGCAGGGCAAGGCGCAGTGCCTGTTCGGCATTCTGTTCGGTTTCGGCTTCGCCGTGTTCTCCGAGCGTGTCGCGAGGCGCCAGGCCAACGCTCGCCTGCTCTACGCGCGGCGTCTCACCGCCCTGTTGGTGTTCGGCTGGGCACACCTCGTCTTCCTTTGGTGGGGCGACATCCTGCATGACTACGCACTGCTCGGCTTCCTGCTCTTGCTCACGCCGCGGCTTCCGAGTTGGGTGATGCTCGCGCTCGCGGTCGCGCTGCTCTGCCTTTCCGGTCCGCTCGCGACCCTCGTCGCTTCAATGGCCGGTCATGATCTACCGGCCGAGCTGGGACATGCGCACGCGCAGCTGAACCACGCCCTCTGGCAGTCGCTTTCGACGGGCGATTACGGCGCCACTGTCCAGGCATCCCTGCTTCGCCTGCGTTTCCTCTACGACGGCGCCGGCGCCATCACGCTCGTGGCGCCCCTGATCGGACAATTCCTGTTCGGCGCCTGGCTGTTCCGGCAAGGCTGGCTTCAGGACGTCGCCGCGCACAGGCGGCTATTCCGGCGGGCGGTCGGGATCGGGCTGCCGATCGGCATCACGCTGGCGTCGCTGGCTCCGCTTCGGCGGCTGTTGCCCGCGACTGCGATCCTACCGGTCCCGCTGGCGGACATCTTCGATGACATCGGTACTTTGGTGCTCGCGCTCGGTTATGGCGCGGCGATCGCCCTTCTCGCCACGCGTCGATCGACGGCAACGCCCGTCGTCGGTCTCGCGGCCTTCGGGCGGATGGCGTTGACGAACTACGTCGCCCAGAGCTTCTTCTACTTCTTCATCGAAGACGGGTTCGGGCTCGACCTCTTCACGCGAACCGGCGTCACGACAGACCTGGCCTTTGGTGTCGCGGTGAGTCTTTGCCAAATCGCGTTCAGCATGTGGTGGCTCGGTCGCTTCCGGTTCGGTCCGCTTGAATGGCTCTGGCGGTCCGTGACCTATGGCAAATGGCAGCAGCTGGTTCGGGCGTGAACCATTCCACTCAAGTCGTATCGCCGTCTCGGGTCGGGGCGAGATCTGAGGGATTGTCATGCCGCTTCATCCGAAGTTCCCGAGCCCTTACTCAGGGTCGCGCCATAGAACAAACCTGAAAGCACGCTTGGCGGCCTGTATCGTGGACGGGGCCAACGGTGAGATGCCCGTCTTTTGTCGTTTAAGGCCTGGGTCGGAGCCCAAGGACGATCCTCTTGATCACGCCGTCGACTAGCGTGTTGAGTGACCGGCCATCGAACTTTCCGCCAGGGGTCAAGGCAATCAGGCCGTGAACGGCTGCGAAGCTGGCAAGGCCCAGTTGTTCGGGGTCGCCGAGAACGACAGATCCTGCCGCTTGGCCGTCCACGAAGATTAAAGATGCCGGTGAGAAGGCCTTGTCCCGGGCTGCCAGGAGCGGGGCCGGGGCATCGGCAAAGCTCATGGCTTCGGACATCCATCGGAATAGCGCTGGATGTCGTCCGGCGAAGCCGACATGGGATTGGGCCAGACGGATCAGGCGCGCATCGAACGAAAGGGCGCCATCCTCGATGGGCTCCGCCAGCGCGGTGCCCAGCCGATCAAACCCCCGCTGCGCCAATGCATTTAACAG
>CAXTRP010000479.1:0-2552 GCA_964246615.1 uncultured Caulobacteraceae bacterium
TTCGGCCGCCGCACGCGCGCCGAGCGGCGCGCGGCGTGATCGTAGAGCACAGCGTTGGGATAGACCGCCACCTCGCACAGGATGTCGCCGCCCTCGCCCTCGGCCCAAAGGTAGTTGCGCTCCATCAGCACCGGGCGGTTGGCGGGCGAGAAGCCCTCGAAGGTGTCGCCCCACGGCGTCACCCTGGCCAGCTCCCGCCAGCTGAGGCTCAGCGCACGCGCCAGTTCGTCGGCGGCTGCAGCGTCCAGGTCGGGATCGGGCGGCGGGGTCGGCGTGTCGTCTGGCATGGACGGGATGTGGGAACCGCAGGCCGCTGCGGCGAGGGCGGCCCTCGTGGCGGACCGCTTTCCCTGTTAGCAGCCGCGCATGCGTGTCGCAGAGACCCTTCCCGGCCACCGCCCCTCCCTGCTCCGTGGCCTGTACGACCGCGTCCTGGCGCTGGCGGGCGGCCGCTGGGCCGTGCCGGCCTTGGCGGCGGTGTCGTTCGCGGAGAGTTCGTTCCTGCCTATTCCGCCGGACGCCCTGCTGGTCCCCATGGTGCTGGCGCGGCGGGATCGGGCCTGGCTTTACGCCCTGGTCTGCACGGTGTGTTCGGTGATCGGCGGGCTGTTCGGCTACGCCATCGGCTTCTTCCTGGCGCCGTGGGGGCTCAAGCTGCTGGCGCTGATGGGCCATGCAGGCGGCCTGGCGAGCTTCCAGGCCTGGTACGCAAGGTTCGGCGTCTGGGTGATCCTGATCAAGGGGCTGACGCCGATCCCCTACAAGCTGGTGACCATCGCCTCGGGGCTGGCGCACTTCAGCCTGCCGGTGTTCGTCGTGGCGTCCATAGCCACCCGCGGGGCGCGCTTCTTTCTGGAGGCCGCGCTGCTGCAGCACCCGGCGGCCAAGGCGATCATCGACCGCCACTTCGTAGCGGTGGCGGTGGCGGCGGTTGTGGCGGTGCTCCTGGCGCTGGTGGCGGTCAAGCTGATCGGCTGAGCGGGCCGCCACTGGACGGCGCCCTTTTAAGGCCGCGCTTGGGCGGTTAAGAGCCCGCCATGGCATGGCAATCCCGATACAAGCTGGTCAAGCAGGTCGCCCCCGTCTGGCTGCTCGTGGCGGCGGGCTTGTCACTGGCCATGCTGGGCGTCGCGCACGGGTTCGAGACCTTCGGCCACCTGCCCCCTTGCGAGCTTTGCCTGGCCCAGCGCGACGGCTACTGGACCGACGTCTATGCGGGCGTGATCGGCTATGGCCTGGCCCGCTGGCGGGTGGCGCTGTCGCGGTCCCTGCTGCTGGTGGTGGCGGCCATCTTCGCCTGTGAGACGGTGATCGCGGCCTATCACGTGGGCGTGGAGTACAAGTGGTGGGCGGGGCCCATCGCCTGCACGGGGACCCACGCCACCGTCACCGCGGCCCAGATGTCGGCCCTGCTCAGCGGGGTGAAGGTGCACATGGTCCGCTGTGACGAGGCGGCCTGGCGGCTGTTCGGCGTTTCCATGGCCGGATGGAACACCCTGGCCGCGCTCGCGCTCACCATCGCCACCCTGGTGGCGTTTCGCCGGGTGAAGCGACCGCGATGAGCCCCTTCAGCCGTCCTCAGACCCGGATCGGACGCGGCGCCGACCGCACGCGCCTGGCGGAGATCCTGCGGGTGGATCATGCGGGCGAGCTAGGCGCGGTGGCCATCTACCAGGGCCAGCGCGCGGTGTTCGCCGCCCTGGACAGGCCCCCGGCGCTCGCCGCCCAGGTGGAGGAGATGGCGGCGCATGAGGCTGTGCACCTCGCCGCCTTCGACCGGCTGCTCACCGAGCGCGGCGTGCGGCCCACGATCCTCACGCCGCTGTGGCGGCTGGCGGGCTTTGCGCTGGGCGCCGGCACCGCGCTGATGGGCGAGAAGGCGGCGCATGCCTGCACCGAGGCGGTGGAGACCGTCATCGAGCAGCACTACGCCGACCAGGTGTCGGAACTTCGCACCCGCGAACCCGCCCTGGCCGAGGAGCTGTCCCGCTATCGCGACGATGAGCTGGGCCACCGCGACCAAGCCGTGGCGGGCGGCGCGCACGAGGCGCCGGGCTACGCCGTGCTGTCCGCGGTCATCGGCGCCGGATGCCGTGCGGCGATCCGGCTCGCAGAAAAAATCTGAGTCGCGCCCGACTCTTAAGGTGTCATCCTCGGCCTGATTCCCCTGCCGGAATCAAAACCTTAGCGGCGGCGCTTGCGACGGCGTGGCAAATCACACATGCTGGTGACGGGACGGGTGCGGGGATTAACTCTTCGTAAGCGAGTTGAGCCTTAACCTTACCCAAGGGTGGATTGATCCGGGTGCAGGCTTGCGCGCGGCGCAATCCGGTGGCCTTGGCGAGGCTGGAGAAGATCCATGCGTGTTCTGCTGATCGAGGACGACAGCGCCACCGCGCAAAGCATCGAACTGATGCTGAAGTCCGAAGGGTTCAACATCTACACCACCGACCTCGGCGAAGAGGGGGTCGATCTTGGCAAGATCTATGACTACGACCTGATCCTGCTGGACCTGAACCTGCCCGACATGAGCGGCCTGGACGTGCTGCGGA
>CAXTRP010000480.1:0-2545 GCA_964246615.1 uncultured Caulobacteraceae bacterium
CTGGCGGAGGCGGTGGTGTTCGCCATGATCGCCTCGTTCATCCTGTCGCGCACCCTGGTGCCGACCTTGGCGAACTATCTGCTCTGGGCCCACGACGGAGCGCATGAACGCGAAGTGATGGAGCATCACGACTCAGGCTTTGGCCGCCGCCGGTCGCGCAACCCGCTCGTCAGCTTCCAGCACGGTTTCGAGCAGCGCTTCGAGGCGCTTCGCAGCGGCTACCGCGGCCTGCTCGAACTGGCGCTGGCCAACCGGGGACCGTTCGTCATCGGCTTCCTGGTGGTGGTGGTGGTGTCCTTCGGGCTGGTGCCCCTGCTCGGGCGCAACTTCTTCCCCGCCATCGACGCCGGGCAGATCAACCTGCACGTCCGCGGCCCCACCGGCACCCGCATCGAGCAGACGGCGGCGGACTTCGACCACATCGAGCAGGCCATCCGTCAGACGATCCCGCCCGACCAGATCGGCGCCATCGTCGACAACATCGGCCTGCCCTTCCGCGGGCAGAACCTGGCCTATTCAAACACCGGCACGGTCGGGCCCCAGGACGGCGACATCCTGGTCAGCCTGAAGGAGGGCCATGCGCCCACCGCAGGCTTCGTGGCCAGGCTCCGCGCCACCCTGCCCCACGCCTTCCCCGGCGCCACCTTCTCCTTCCTGCCCGCCGACATCATCAGCCAGATCCTGAACTTCGGTGCGCCGGCTCCCATCGACGTGCAGATCACCGGCCCGAACGACGCGGCCAACCGGGCCTATATTGACGCGGTGATGGCCCGGATGCGGGCGGTGAACGGCATCGCCGACGTACGGCTGCAGCAGGCCTCCAACTATCCCGAACTGCGCGTGGACGTGGACCGCACCCGCGCCGTCCAGCTCGGCGTCACCGAGCGGGACGTGACCACCAGCCTGTCGACCACGCTCGCAGGCAGCGGCCAGACCGCGCCGGCCTACTGGCTGAACCCGAAGAACGGCGTCTCCTACCCCATCGTCGCCCAGACGCCGCAGTACCGGGTCGATACCCTGTCCGACCTCGCCAACATCCCTGTCAGCTCGTCCACGGGCGCCAGCCAGCTGCTGGGCGCGGTGGCTGACATCCACCGCGACGATACGGACGCCGTGATCAGCCACTACGCCATCGCCCCGGCCTACGACGTCTACGCCAGCATCCAGGGACGCGACCTGGGCGCTGTGGCCACCGACATCTCGGCCATCCTGAAAGCCACGGCTCACGACCTGCCCAAGGGCGCGGTGGTCACCCTGCGCGGCCAGGTGGTGACCATGAACAGCGCCTTTTCAGGGCTGATCTTCGGCCTGCTGGCGGCCGTGGTGCTGATCTATCTGATCGTGGTGGTGAACTTCCAGTCGTGGCTGGACCCCTTCGTCATCATCACCGCCCTGCCCGCAGCGCTCGCCGGGATCGTGTGGATGCTGTTCGCCACGGGCACGACGCTGTCGGTGCCCGCGCTGACGGGCGCGATCATGTGCATGGGCGTGGCCACAGCCAACTCCATCCTGGTGGTCAGCTTCTGCCGCGAGCAGCTGGAGATCACCGGCGATCCGGTGGAGGCTGCACTGCAGGCCGGCTTCACCCGCTTCCGCCCCGTGCTGATGACGGCGCTGGCCATGATCATCGGCATGGGACCCATGGCGCTGGCGCTGGGCGAAGGCGGCGAGCAGAACGCGCCGCTCGGCCGCGCAGTGATCGGCGGGCTGGTCTTCGCCACTATAGCCACCCTGATGTTCGTGCCCGTGGTGTTCAGCATGGTGCACGGGGGCGCTCGAGCCCGCGCGCCGTCCCCCCAGGCGGCCGATCCGGCCCAGGAGCCCGCCTATGCGCACTGACGCCGCCCTGCCGCCTCCGGCCCCGACCCTGCCGCCCGGCCAGCCCCGCAAGCCGGCCCCTCGCCGGGGCCTGCTGATCGCCGGGGTCGCCGCGGTCGCGTTGGCGGCGTTCGTGGTGGTCTCCGGCATCGCCAGCCGCCATCACCAGAGCGCAGGCACGCAGACCTACACCTCCGCCCAGGCGATCCCCACCGTCGGCGTTGTGACGCCCACGGTGAACGCCGGCGCGCGCGCGCTCAGCCTGCCGGGCAACCTGCAGGCCTATTACAATGCGCCGATCTACTCGCGCGTGTCGGGCTATGTGCAGGCCTGGTATTTCGACATCGGCGCCCATGTGAAGGCCGGCCAGCTGCTGGCGGTGATCGACACGCCCGAGACGGACCAGCAGATCAACCAGGCCCGGGCGAACCTCGCGACCGCACAGGCCAACATGCAGCTCGCCGACACCACGGCCAAGCGCTGGTCCCGCCTGCTCGCCCAGGACGCCGTCTCCCAGCAGGAGTCCGAGGAAAAGGCCGGCGACTACAAGGCCAAGACCACCGAAGTCGCCGCCGCCAAGGCCAACCTCGACCGCTACCTGGCGCTGAAGGGCTTTTCCCGCATCACCGCGCCGTTCGACGGGGTGATCACCGCCAGGCGGACCGACATCGGCGCCCTGGTCAACGCCGGCGCCGGGGCTGCGGCGGGGTCGGAGCTGTTCGACGTG
>CAXTRP010000481.1:0-2526 GCA_964246615.1 uncultured Caulobacteraceae bacterium
CCACCGCCGCCGCCTTCGAGCGCGAGGCTATCCGTCCCCACGTGTTCGGGCGCTTCGAGGACCTGCTGGTCGCCGCATCGCACCACCCCGCCATGCTGATGTATCTCGACCAGCAGACGTCCACCGGGCCGAACAGCCCCGCCGGCCTGAAACATCCTGGCGCCGGGCTGAACGAGAATCTCGGGCGCGAGATCATGGAGCTGCATACCCTGGGGGCGGGAGCCGGCTACACCCAGGCCGACGTCACCGAGTTCGCCCGCGCGCTCACCGGCTGGTCGATCGGCGCCGGTGGGTCCGCCCCTGACCAGCAGGGTCTGTTCCTTTACAAGCCCCAGCTGCACGAGCCCGGACAACGTAGAGTATTCGGCCGCAGCTATCCGCCGGCGGACGAGGCGCAGGCGCGCGCCGTGCTGGCCGACCTGGCTGCGAACCCCCACACGAGCCGCCATCTCGCCAGCCAGATCGCCGCCCATTTCGTCGCCGACGATCCGCCGCCGGCGCTGGTGGCGCGGCTGGACCGCGCCTACCGGGGGAGCGGCGGCGACCTGGCCGTGGTGGCGCGTGCGCTGGTGGCGGAGCCGCAGGCCTGGGCTCAGCCGGCGGATAAGCTGAAGACGCCCTACGAGCTGCTGATCTCCAGCTGTCGCGCGGTGGGCTTTACGCCGGTGGACGCTAGGCGGGACGTGTTCGGCCCCCTGGGCGGGCTCGGCCAGCGGCCGTTTTTCGCCGCCCAGCCGAACGGCTGGTCCGACGCCGCCGCCGACTGGGGCGCGCCGGACGCCATCGTCAAGCGGCTCGTCTGGGCGCGAAGCTTCGCCGGCGCCCATGCGCCGGCCGACCCGGTCCAGCTCGCCGACGCGGCGCTCGGCGCGCGCCTGACGCCCGACACCCGAGACGCCGTCCGCCGGGCCGAAACCCGCCCGCAAGCCCTCACCCTGCTGCTGATGAGCCCGGAGTTCCAGTGGCGGTGAGGGTCGCCATTCCCGTCAGATCGCCTACGCCCGATCCTGCAAGACGGCGAAACGGTCCAGCTCCTCCGTCAGCGCCTGGAACGTGTCGAACACCACGTCGGCGCCTGAGGCCTCGATCTCCGCGCGCGTGTGAAAGCCCCAGGTGACCCCGACGGCGCGGACGCCGGCGGCCCGGGCCATGCCGATGTCGTGGGCGGTGTCGCCGACCATGATGGTGCAGGCAGGCTCGGCGCCCAGCGCCGCCATGGCCTGCAGCAGCATCGAGGGATGCGGCTTGCCGGGTCCGTCGTCACCGCAATGGGTGCTGTCGAACACGTCCGCCCAGCGGTGCATGGCGATGATGGAGTCCACGCCCCGACGCGACTTGCCCGTGGCCATGGCGATCCGCCAGCCCCCTGCCTTGAGCCGCTCCAGCAGCTCGGCCGCGCCCTCGTACAGAGGCTCGGTGAAGCCCGGCTGGCGGTGGAGATCGCTGAAGTTGGACTTGAAATGGGTCTGCAAGGCTTCGAGCGTCTGTGGCGGCGCGCCCGGCGCCAGCTGCGCCAGGCCCTGCATCAGGTTGAGCCCCACGATCTGGCGCAGCGCCTCGTAGGACGGGGCCGGCAGGCCCAGCGTCGTGAAAGCGGCGTCGGAGACCTGCTTCAGGATGGTCCGGCTGTCCACCAGGGTGCCGTCCACGTCGAACACCACGAGCTTCATGGCCGGCGCGGCTTCTTCGGCGGCGGGCGCCGCTGGCGGGCGAAGGGGTCGGCGGGCGCCTCGCGCTCGTCGAAGCCGAAGCGGGCGAAGCCGTCCCGCATCTCAGGGCTGAGCGGCGCCTCCAGCGAGAGCTGGCCGCGCGAGGGGTGCGGCAGCTCCAGCCGCCGTGCGTGCAGCTGCAGCTTCAGGCCGGCGGCCAGGGCCGCGGACGCCTCGTCGCAATATTTCGGGTCGCCCAGAATCGGGTGGCCGATGGCCTTCATGTGGGCGCGCAGCTGGTGGGTGCGCCCGGTGTGCGGCTGCAGCGCCATCCAGGCGGCGCGGTGCGCGGCGCGGGCGACGGTGACATACTCGGTCTCCGCGGCCTCCGCGCCGGGCTCCTTGGGATCGGCCGGAACCACCATCTCGCGGTCGCCGACGCCCTTCTTAACCAGGGCCAGCTCGATGACGCCCTCGTGCGGCTTGGGCTCGCCGGCGACGATGGCCCAGTAGGTCTTGCGCGCCCGACGCTTGGCGAATGCGCCGGACAGCGCCGCCGCCGCCGCAGGCGTCTTGCCGAGCACCAGCACGCCCGAGGTGTCGCGATCCAGCCGGTGCACCAGGCGCGGGCGGTCCATCCCCTCCCCCCAGGCGGACAGCAGCCGGTCCACGTGCTTGGTGGTCTTGGTGCCTCCCTGCACCGCCAGGCCCGAGGGCTTGTTCAGCGCCAGCACCTCGTCGTCCTCGTAGAGCACGAGCGATCGGGCGTAGGCGATGTCGCGCGCCGACAGGCCGCCCTGCTGCTCGTCGGGCGAGGGGGCGTCGGGGATCGGCGGCACGCGCACCGTGGCGCCGCCGGCCAGGCGGGTGTCGACCT
>CAXTRP010000482.1:0-2521 GCA_964246615.1 uncultured Caulobacteraceae bacterium
ATCACAGCCGCGGGTTTCAGCCGCCCCTCGGCCAGGATCGTCTGCACCGCCTGCTCCAGGGCCTGGGCGTCCAGGTTGTAGGTGTCGGGCAAGATATCCACGAACACCGGCGTGGCGCCGGTCCAGGCGATGGCCTCCGCGGTCGCCGTGAAGGTGAAGCTCGGGCAGAACACCGCCCGACCCGCTCCGATCCCCCAGGCCATCAGCGGCAGGGCAAGGGCGTCGGTGCCGTTGGCGCAGGACAAAGCGTGCCCGGCCTGGCCGAAGGCGGCCAGCCGCCGCTCGAACTCCGCCACCTGCGGACCCATGATCCACTGGCCGGCGTCCACCGCGCCCATTACCGCGGCATCGATGCGCGCGCCGAGCCTGCGGCGCTGGGCCATCAGGTCGATGAAGGGGATCGGCGTCACGGGAGCGTTCACGGGCGATATCGGTCCTGATGCCCGAAGGCGAACGCGGCCTTATAGGCGCCCCGACCGCCCGCCTGGAACCTGCCGGACCTTCAAAAGCTGTTTCAAACCTCGCTTGGTCCCTGGGTTCAGTGCATCGATAGGACCCATGGAGCTTACTAGCCTCGACGTGGACGCATGGTGCGCCGAAGCCGAACGTCGCGAGGCGGCGGGCGAGTTCGCAAGCGCGGTCGAGGCCTACGAAGCAGCCCTGGCGCTCGCGCCCGCCGCGCTGGCGCCGCTGTGCGGCCTGGCCCGGCTGGCCGGTCGGATGGACATGGCGGAACAGGCGCTGGCGCTCTGGGTGCAGGTGCTCGCCGCCGATCCGACGAGGCTGGAGGCTGTCGACGGGCGCGGGCGGATGCTCGCCGCCCTGCACCGTGATGGGGAGGCGGTGGAGGTTCTGCGCGCGGCGATCCTGGCCGATCCGCACGAAGCTCGGCTCTGGAACACGCTGGGCGTCGTGCTGAACCACCAGGGCGACAGCGCCTCAGCCCTGGTGTTCTTTGACGAGGCGGTGCGGCTGCAGCCGACCTTCGCCGCCGCCCTGCACAACCGTGGCGACGTGCGCTTCGACCTCGGTGAGCTAGCCCATGCGGAAGCCGACTTCGACGCCGCCGCGCGCCACGCCACCAACCCCCAGCAGGCCGCCGTGATCGCCTTCGCCCGAGCCCTGCTGGCGCTGCACCGGGGCGAGCTGGGGCCGGGCTGGGACGCCTACGACGCACGGCTCAGCCCAGACCACCCGGACTCGCCCGTCTGCGACATCGCCGGCGAGCGCTGGACGCCGGAGACGCCGCTGGATGGCGCGCACCTGTTGGTGGTCGGCGAGCAGGGGCTCGGCGACGAGATCATGTTGGCCAGCCTGCTGGGCGACGTTCAATCCGCGCTTGGCCCCCACGGCCGGCTTTCCCTGGCGACGGAACCGCGCTTGGCGGCCCTCATGGGGCGGAGTTTTCCGGGCGTGCAAGTGCATGCTCACCTCACTGAACGCCGAGGCGCGCGGGCGCATCGCTCCGTTCCCGAAGCGGAAACGCCGGCGCTCTGGGCGCCGCTGGCGTCGCTGCCGCAGCGTTTTCGCCGTCATGCGGACGACTTCAGCGGCGCTCCCTACCTGAAGCCGGACCCGGCGCGGGTTGCATACTGGCGAGCGTGGCTTGGCGCGCGCCGGGCGGTGGGCCTGAGCTGGCGGAGCGGTCTGCAGGTCGGGCGGCGCGGGCGCCAGTACCCGAGCCTGGAGACCTGGGCCCCCGTGGTGAGCGTCGCCGACGTCAGCTTCGTCAACCTGCAGTATGGCGCGACGGACGAGGAGCTGGCTGATCTGGACAGGCTTGGTGGCCGACCGCTTCTCCGGCCGCCGGGCCTGGACATCCGCAACCATCTCGACGACCTCGCCGCCCTGTGCCTCGCGCTGGACCGGGTGATCAGCGTGCCGAACGCCACGGCCGCCCTGGCGGCCGCTGCGGGCGCACCGGTCTGGTTCGTCAGCGGGCCGGCGGCCTGGCCGCGGCTGGGAACGTCCGCCTACCGCTGGTACGCCGACACCCGCAGCTTCGCAGCGCAAGGGTTCGGGGCCTGGGCGCCCGTCCTCGCGTCAGTGGCGGCCGCGCTGGAGGCGGATGCGTGACCCCGTCCCACAGGCACGGAAGGATCAGCTGCGTCGAAGGTGGTTGATCAGGTCGATCCGCGTGATGACGCCGAGGAACTCGCGACCCTCCATCACCAGGGCCACCTCGTCGCGCTCGAACACCGGCAGCAGGGCTTCCAGCGGCTCACGCACCTGCAAGGTGTTCAACCGCGTGGCCATGGCCGTGTAGACCGGCCTTGCGAAACGGGCGGCGCGTTCGGTCTCACGCTCGGCGGCGAACAGGATGTCGCTCTCATCCAGCAGGCCGACCAGCCGGCCGTCCTTCAGCACCGGCAGCTGGGAGACGTCGGCGGCGCGCATGCGGTTGTAGGCGGTGAGCAAGGTGTCTTCAGGAGCCACCGTAACCGCCCCGCCCTCCCCCACCCGCCGCGAGATCAGGTCGCGCAGATCGTCGTGCATCGGCCGCACGGCCCGACCCTGGTCG